>NZ_JBGCUE010000001.1:0-300000 GCF_041102575.1 Tenuifilum sp. 4138str
TTTAGAAAAAGATTAAAGAATTTCATTCTTTCCCGTTTAATAAAACCTATGGATTTTCAATCCATAGTGGTTTAGTTATCACCTCAAACCAACACTATGTTAACGCATAGTGCAATTTAATCAAAAATTGACACCAATTATTAGTTGCAATAAGAGAAAAAAGTAAATAAATGGCTAAATTTGATTAATAGTCGTGAAAGTGTAATGCCGTACCCTAAAGCTAAAACTTTCAACATTTTGTCACTACTGATTATATTGCTAATCAGCGGTTCTACTTATTCCCAAAACACTCAGTACGATCGCTTAACCTTTCAGCGCGATTCCTTGTTTGCCTCGCAGCTTTCCAACCAAATTGATAGCTTATTCTATGCCGGACAGTACGATAGCTGTATGCTGATAATTGACAAGGCAATAATCTTTTTCGATAAGTTAGGCTTAACCAGGTATAAAATTGATGCCTTAACCCGTAGGGGATCAATTTACAGAATTAATGGTAAGTTTAGTAACGCCATGGCCGATTTTGGCGATGTGCTGGAGTATTACCAACGAACCGGGAATACAAAGGGCGAAGCCTCCACGCTAAACCATATTGGTGCAATTTACCGGCTAAGAGGCGATTATCCCACAGCGCTTGACTACTACTTTAAGGCTTTGGCCAATTACCAGAAAATTAACTACCTGCCTGGCATTTCCTCGGTCCTCAACAATATTGGAGTTGTTCATTTGTACCAAAAAATCTACGATAAGGCTTTAGAATACTACAACAAATCGTTATCCATTGAGGAAACCCTAAAGAGCGATGAAGGGATTGGTACTTCGTACCTAAACATTGGCGAAGTTTACCGAAAAAAAGGCGATTTGCAAAAGGCCGTCGATTACTACCTCAGAGCTTTAGTTTACGCTAACCGTACAAATGACCTTGATGGTATTGGAACCATTTACAATGAGCTGGCAGGCATTAACATCGAAAACGGCTCCACTGACGATGTTTTGAAGTACTTAAAGTTAGCTTATAATACATTTTTAAGTACAAATAGCCCACAACGACTTGCAGAGTGTCTAATAAACTTTGGGAAATACTACCAGGCTATAGGCAACATCAATCAGGCCATAAAGCATTACAGCCAAGCCCTTGAACTTGCCGATAAAAACAAACTACTTGAAATTCAAAGCAATGCCCATTGTCAGCTAAGTACACTGTTCGACAAGCAAGGCAACACCGTATTGGCATACTCCCACTTCAAGAAGTATATTGAAACCCGCGATAGCCTATTTAACGAGGATAACACCCGAAAATCCATTCAAGCTGAATTCTTTTACAAGTTTGAGCGCCAACAGGAAGAACACAGAATTGCCGAAGCCAAAAAAGAAGCGGAATACGCTGAACGTTTAAGGCGCGAAAAAGTGGTCAAAATTTCACTTATCACAATAATAAGCCTTGGTACTATTCTAATTGGGTTCATTCTATTCTATCTAAATAAAATCAAATTAAAAAACGAGGAGCTCAAGTTCCACCAAAAGGAAATCCTTGAAAAAAACGAGGAGCTCCAGCAGCAACAGGAAGAAATTTTGGCCCAACGCGACGAGATTGAGCGAAAAAACGTAATCCTTGAACAATCGCAACAGATAATAGCCGATAAGAACGAAAGGATGATTAGCAGTATAGAGTATGCCAGAACAATCCAAAACGCGTTGCTACCAAAACCTGAAAAATTTTCGGAATTGTTTTCGGACTACTTTGTTATATACCAACCCAAGGACATTGTGAGCGGCGACTTTTACTGGATTAGCAGCGATGAGCGATACTCCTATGCTGCAGTTATGGACTGTACAGGGCATGGTGTGCCTGGCGCTTTCATGTCGATGATTGGAAACACCTTGCTTAACATGATTGTGATTGAGTGGGGTGTTAACCAACCATCAAAGGTTCTTGAGGCGCTTAACGAGCAGCTGCGCGAAGCCCTGAAACAAAAAGAGGTAGGTAATATTGTTTTGGCAGGTATTGATATTGCCTTTGTAACCATCGATAAGCATGAAAGGAAAATCTACTTCTCAGGCGCAGCACGACCCATGCTAATCATCCAAAACGGCGAGATGCAACTGGTAAAAGGCAGCATCCGCTCCACTGGCGGTTTTCAACCGGCAAACACCAAACCTTTTGAGGATGTTTGCTTTGATCTCCTTTCGCCAACAAACATCTACCTATTCTCCGATGGCTACTCCGATCAATTCAGTATTGATAAAAAGAAATTTGGCTTACAACGTTTTACTGAACTTATCTATCAATCGCATAGCAAACCCATGGCTGCACAACGCGACTTGCTAATCCAAATGATGGAGAACCATTTACATGGTGCTGACCAACTTGATGACATCTGCGTGATGGGACTTCGGTTAGCATGATGCTACCTGATACTCAAATCGGGGTACTCAAGCCGAACATGGTAAATATTCTGTAACTTCTTCTTAAAAATTGTCTTTATCAGCGAAATATCCCTAAGCGTAACATCGGCAAAGCCGTACTGCCCTGAGTTAAGCTGATCATCGATAATCCTCTCGACCAACTGATCGATACTTTGTACGGTATACTCCTTAAGGCTACGCGAGGCTGCCTCAACGGCATCGGCCATCATCACGATAGCTGTTTCCTTGGTTTGCGGTTCTGGCCCTGGGTATGAGAACTTACCCTCGTCGATATTTGCATTCTCAGCCTGCAATTCCTTATTGTAGAAGTACTTAACCTTGCTTGTACCATGATGCATCTTTATAAAGTCAACTATTTGACTCGGTAATCCTACCTTAGCGGCAATTTTCACCCCTTCATGCACATGATTTATGATAATCTCCGCACTTTTAACATTATCAACATTCTCATGAGGATTGAATCCGCCCTGCTGATTCTCAATAAAGAACATAGGGTTAGCCATTTTCCCAATATCGTGGTATAGGGCTCCAGCCCTAACCAGTAAAGGATTACCGCCAACACGCTGAACAGCGCTTTCGGCTAAATTGGCCACCTGTAAGGAGTGCTGGAAGGTTCCAGGAGCAACCTCGGCTAGCTTTCGGAGCAAATCGAGGTTGGTATCGGAAAGTTCAATAAGCGTGATATCGGACAAAAACCCAAAAAACTTCTCAATAATGTAAACTAATTGGTACGAAGCAAGAAGCAACAAAGCGTTTATACCATACCATAATGCGACGAACCAGTTTACTCCTTTGAGTGAGCCATCGCCAACAAGATATAGGCTTAATGTTAACGTCAAGTAGGAAAAGTAAACAAGCCCCACAGTTTTAAATAGTTGACCACGGTTGTATAATTGGGACAATCCAATTATTGCCACTATGCCAGCAATAAAGTTGGTGAATACAAACTCAAAGCTGTTGGGGACTAAAAATGCTACAAGAAAAATGGTAATAAGATGAACAAAAAGGGCAAGCCGGGAATCGAAAAAGGCTTTAACAAAAATAGGAACAATGGCTAGTGGAACAACAAAAATACTGAATGTATTGGTTTTGATTACCAGAGCTGAAATTGCGGCCGATACGGTTATTAACATTAAAATAAATAACAGCTTCCTATTATCATTCAATACCTCGTTTCGGAAATTCAATAGGAAAAGGAAAAGAACAATGTAGAGCGATGCAATAAGTATCATATTCCCAAAGAGAATGACAAATAAATTTTTTGCTCCCAAGCGTTTATCATACTCTTTTTTGAGCGATTCAAGAATCTGGTAAATCTCTGAGTTAACCACCTCGCCCTTCACTACAATTTTCTCACCGGATTGTATCAACCCCTTAGTAATTGAAATATTTGATATTAGCTCATTACTGAACTTTTGCGTTGCAACCTCATCATAAAACAGGTTTGGTTGAATGTATTCCTTAAGGTTAATCATTTCCCACAAACCTACCAGTCCAGGACTTAAGCTTTTAGTGAAGTCGCTTGCCTTTGAATTTAAAAGCTTAACAGCCTTTTGAACCGTATAAACCTCATCGAACCACTTATCATATGCCACATTATTGATAACAACAGCCAAACCCTGCTTGAGCATGCTATTTGAAATGGCGCTCTCATCCTGATTGATAATACCATTTAGGTATATCTGATTTAGGTTATCGGCAACAAACTTTTCTAGCTTCGGTTTTACTTTCAGGTAATTTGCTTTAGAAGTTTTTGATACATTCTGACTTGTAATGAACTTGTCAAATGCCAAGTCGAAATTGGCACGAAATCTCTCCAGCTGCTGCGTGTTAATGGTAGAATCGTACCGGTAAAACGATTTGAACTCCTTTAGTAACTTGCTTTTTTCGGCAAAGAGCTCTTGCTCTGTCTTATATACCGGAAAGTCGAAAGGGGCATAAAGATCCTCATGCATCCATGGTCGTCCTTTCTGGAATTCATAGCTAAATCGACCTTCACGCGGCATTATTGTAACCACAATGAGGTACGACACCACAAATAATACAAATGCGATAATGTGTTTTATTCTGCTTTTTGGGTTCGTAGCCATATCAATTTTTTTATAAAAGTACTAACATTTATTTGTCATTGAAATGTATTGAGGGTCAATATTTACCACGCTCAAACCCAGTTCCTTACCAGCATTGAGCATAAGGGTATAGGCCTCAAAAAAATCGTTACGGATTTCCCCATCCAGGATAGCATCCTTAATCCTATTTTTAATTATCCCCACCTCCCTGCAGGGTTTCAGGTTAAAGGCTTCCATAATCATTTCGCCTGTAACCGGTGGCTGAAAATTCCTAATGGAATCTTTTTCCTCCACCTCCTTTAGCTTCTTCCTTACAATCCTAAAGTTTGCCAGATGTTTCCGAACAGTGCTATCGTTCTTTGAGGTTATATCGGCTTCGCAAAGCATCATCAGGTCATCAATATCGTCGCCTGCATCAAATAGCAGACGGCGAACAGCCGAATCGGTAACAACCTCCTGCGATAAAACGATTGGTCTAAGATGAAGCAGAACCATTTTTTGAACATATTTCATCTTATCGTTAAGGGGCAGCTTGAGCTTACGAAATATTTCAGGGATCATTTTTGCACCCAAAAATTCGTGTCCATGAAAAGTCCACCCTTGACCCGCCACAAAGCGTTTTGTTTTTGGCTTGCCAATGTCGTGAAGCAATGCAGCCCACCGCAACCAAAGGTTGTCGGTTTTCTGCGACAGGTTATCTAACACCTCAAGCGTATGGTAAAAGTTATCCTTATGCGATACTCCATTGCGCGATTCCACTCCCTTCATTGCCGCCAGTTCCGGGAAAATATGTTGCAATAGCCCTGTTTGTTCAAGAAGTAACCACCCTACCGATGGCCGTGGCGAAGCCATCATCTTATTTATTTCGTCCACAACCCGCTCAATGGAAACAATAGTAATGCGTGAGCTCATTTCACGGATAGCATCCAGGGTTTTGAGCTCAATATCAAAGTTTAGCTGTGTTGCAAACCTGATTGCCCTGAGCATACGCAAAGGGTCGTCGGAAAAGGTGGTGGCGGGGTCGAGCGGTGTGCGTATTGTCTTACTTTTTAAATCCTGCAAACCGTTGAACGGATCAATTAGCTCACCAAAGTTTCGTTTGTTCAGCCCTATTGCAAGGGCATTTATGGTAAAATCGCGCCTTTTCTGATCGTCCTCAAGCGAACCGTTTTCAACTATTGGCTTTCGGGAGTCGAGCCTGTACGATTCCTTTCGGGCACCTACAAACTCAATATCCCACTCGTTGTGCTTTAGCTGTGCTGTTCCAAAGTTTTTGAAATAGGTTACCTTCCGTGCCCTAAGCCTTTGAGCCACCTTGCGTGCAAAATCTACCCCGCTGCCTACAACAACTATATCGATATCCTTCGATGGTCGGTTCAGTAAAATGTCCCTCACAAAACCTCCAATAACGTAAGCATCAACCCCCTCAATCTCTGCCACATCCGATATTACTCTAAATATGTTGCTTTTTAGGTATTCCTTCATATTGTTATGTTATGCCTGACAAAATTACAACTTATCAAACTTTTAGCCTAAATTTTTGTTTAATAGTAAAAATGCATTGTTTAAAACATCGCAATGATAAAATGACATATATCAGCTTAAAATATTCAACAAAATTATGCCAATAAATGTTTTGGTATTACTTTTGCATCGAAATATGTAAATAATTTGATTTATTAATAAATAAACCAGTAACACTATGATTGAGCACTTAACAGCAGAAACATTCAAGCAGAAAGTATTTGATTACGAAAAGAATAACGAGTGGAAGTTTGAGGGCGACAAGCCTGCCATCATCGATTTCTATGCCGATTGGTGTGGTCCCTGCAAAATGGTAGCACCTATTCTGGAAGAACTTGCCAAGGAATATGAGGGCAAGCTCAATATTTACAAGGTAGATACCGAGGAAGAGCAGGAACTTGCTGCGGTTTTTGGAATTCGAAGCATTCCTTCGTTACTCTTTATTCCGCTAAATGATCAGCCTCAAATGGCTATGGGTGCTTTACCCAAGGACACCTTTAAAAAGGCATTCAAGGATGTTTTAGGTGTTGAGTAATTGAACCTATTTGTAATAAATGAAAAGGAGCCAATGGCTCCTTTTTTTTATTCTGGTTGATTTTGCGTTAGATACCAGAAAGCATGGCCTTAAAACCTTAACCCTAAACTTTGAATTCCGCTTCGCGGGACTGGCTCTTTTCCCCTGTAAGGCGAGAGGCGGGACTTTTATCCTTTATCCTTTATCCTTTAATGACTATCAATCCCCATCAGCATCAAAAACAAATGCTTTTGCATCTTTGAAATCTCACCCATGTATTCCCTTACAGCCTTAACGCTTCCGGGTAATGTGTACACAAATGTAGTTCCCATTAACCCAGCAACGCCTCTACTAAGCAAAGCGTTTGGTTTTTCGGCCCCATACTTTAAGCGGATGTGCTCCATAATCCCGGGAATTTCTTTATCGAGCAATGGTTTTACAACATCGGGAGTAATATCGCGCGGGCCAATTCCAGTTCCGCCAGTTGTTAAAACCATGTCGTATTTAGAGTTTCGTGCTTCAATCAGTCTGTTCTCTAGCAAATCTCGGTCGTCGGGAATAATTTCAGTTTCCACCTCTAACTGCCAGGATATGGAGTTAAAGAAATCGGAAACAAGTTTAGCAACCTCAGGACCGCTAAGGTCCTCATACTCGCCCCTACTTGCCCTGTCGCTTAAAGTAATTACTTTTACCCTGTAAACCTTTGGGTAAAAGCAAAGCTCATCGCCTGCTTTTAAGGAACCTCCTTTCAGTACCCGAACAAATATCCCCTCCTTAGGCATCACACAGTTACCCACCTGACGGTAGATGGCGCACCCATCGCCATGGCACGATTTGCCAATTTGTGTCACCTCAAGTTCAACACCAGCACCCACAAAACGGTCGCCTGGCTTTGTCCTGTAAAGTTCAAGGCCATGAGTGGTGATATTTTCGGCAAAATCGCCATACTTTACAGGCAGACCGCTAGCCTTTGTAAACTTATCGATACTCTCAACGCCGAGCATGCTCACCTGACGATGCCAGGCACCAGCATGTGCATCGCCTTTAACACCAAGCGAGTTTAGCTCAATACTATCAACTGCATGCTTAGTTGTTCCTTTTTTTTCGGAGATATTTACCGATACAACCTTTACAGTAATGGGATTAGTTTGCTCCATAGCTAATCAATATCCTTTTTGGTTTTCTCAATTAGTTCAACGCGTTCAATAACCATTTGCTTGTCAACAGCCTTGCTCATGTCGTAAATGGTAAGGAGCGCCACGGTTGCTGCTGTTAGTGCCTCCATCTCCACACCGGTTTGCCCAATGCACTTGGCGTAACTTTTAACCTCAACCCCATTTTCGCAAAGGGTAGCTTTAACATCAACTTTAGTAAGCATGAGTGTATGGCAAAGCGGAATTAGTTCAGGGGTTCGCTTAGCAGCCTGTATGCCAGCAATCTCCGCAATGGTTAAAACATCACCCTTTTTCATTTGGTTATCACGGATCAACTTTACCGTTTGGGGTAGTAAACGAATAAAGCCAGTTGCGCTAGCCTCGCGTATCTGATTGGGTTTATGACCAACATCAACCATATTGGCCTTGCCATTTTTATCGGTGTGCGATAGTTCCATATCAGCCTCCAATGTTGTAAAACTCACCGCTACGGTTTGCAACACCGCAAGCAGGTTTATTTTTTATAGCCATTTCAATTGCTTGCTGTATGCCTAACTCCCTTACGTTATATCCCTTGTCGCTAAAAAGGCATGGTTTAAGAATTCCATCGGCGGTTAAGCGCAACCTGTTACAGGTGCTACAATCTCCACCCTCGCCACCCTCAACAACGCCAAAGACACCATCATCGAGGTTCATCTTTGGGATAAAACGGGCAATAAAGCCATTAGAGTTAGCAAATGCTTTAACGGCTTGCGCATCGGGTTCGTTAGAATTGTTTTCTACCACGCAATTCAATTTTATGGGGTTAAAACCCACCTTTTTGGCTTCCTCAAGCCCCTCCAGCACATCGGATAGCGAGCCAACCCTTGTTATAGCCTTATACTTTTGGGGATCTAACGTATCGAGACTAACATTTATGCGTTTTAATCCGGCATCGTAAAGGGGTTGAGCAAATTGTTTCAAAAGCGTTCCGTTGGTAGTCAAACCTAAATCGGTAATACCCTCAACAGTTTTAAGCATCCTTACCAAGTCCACAATTCCTTTGCGGACTAGCGGTTCGCCACCAGTAATGCGAACCTTTTCAAAACCATGCTGAACCGCAATCCGAGCTATTTCTACAATTTCCTCAAAGGTTAAGACCTGGTTATGGGGTATTTGGACAATACCCTCCTCGGGCATGCAGTAGGTACACCGCAGGTTACACCTATCGGTAACCGATATCCTGAGGTAATTAATGCGCCTGTTAAATTGGTCGAACATCCAAAAGTTCTCCTTTTTTGAGCTCTTTTACTCCAAGCGGAATAGCTGCAATGCCTGTAGCCTTTGCCAACGAAAATATATGGGCTGAACCATGGAACTCAAGAGGTTCAACCTCCCCTTTATCGTTAACAATAACAGGGAAAAGCCCTAAACGTTCAGCTCGTTTTCGGGAATAATCAATTGCTAAGGGCAACTTGTATGTCCTAGCATAAGGCTCATTGCATTGCATCATCATCAGGAGTGCAGGTTTTACCAGCAACTCAAACTGTACAAACGATGATACAGGATTACCGGGCAATCCAAATATTAATTTATTGCCAGCAACTCCAAATGTGGTTGGTTTTCCGGGTTGAACTGCAATGGAATCGAATAGGATTTTAACACCCAAACGCTCCATAATTCTTGGGACATAATCAAAATCGCCCATGGAAACGCCACCTGTAAGCACTACCACATCGCTTTCAGCCAAAGCCCTAGCAATGGCTTTTTCGGTAACCTCCTCGGTATCGCCAACTATACCATGGTACATTGGAATTGCACCTGCTGAAATTACCTGTGCAATTAGTTGATGTCCATTGCTATTCCTAATCTTACTACCCTGTGGTATTTCAGTTGGCTCAACAAGCTCATCGCCGGTTGGCAAAATTGACACTCTAGGCCTTACCGAAACGATTGGGGAATGACATCCGAGTGCAGCCATTATGGCTATATGCTGTGGCTTAATAAGGGTTCCTTTGCTTAACGGCGACTCACCAATTTTGATGTCCTCGCCAAGTTCACAGATGTTAGATTTTGGTTTACTGCCTTTAAAGCGAATAGTTCCATCGGACAATAACTCGGTATCCTCAACAGGTATAACACAATCAGCTCCATTGGGTATGGGTGCGCCAGTCATTATCTTCGAGCATGTGCCCTGGGCTATAGTTTTTTGGGGTGTAGTCCCTGCTGCAATTACCTCAATTACTGTAAGGGGATTATCCAAATCTGCAGCCCTACAGGCATAACCATCAACCGCCGTTTTGCGGAATGGCGGCATATTTATATCGGAAACCACATCATGCCTCAACACTCGGTTGAGACTTTCCGATAATGAAACACGCTCTTCGCTATTCAAAGCGGTAACGCTTTGTTCTACAATCCTTATCGCCTTATCTAACGATATCATACCTCTGATTCATTGTTTTGCAAATATGAACAAAAAAGTTGTTACCGAAAAGTATTTTTTTTCATATCGATTTGTATTATTAAACCAAAGTACCATGAATTAACAAATTTAACCGGGCTAATTTTAGGTGAATGAATCGGAATGAATCGGAATGAATCGGAATAGACAGAATATGATGGAGTAAGAGGAAATTAGAGGAAGTTAGAGGAATAGTAAAAAAGTGAACGGCACAACCAAACGACCATGAATTAAAAAATTCAACAGGGCTAATTTTAGAGGAATGAGTCGGAATAAATCGGAATGAGTCGGAATAAGGAGAATATGATGGAGTTAGTCCGTTAAACGTGAACCGTGAGCCGTTAAACGCAATGTTTGAGGCGGGAATGAGTCGGAATGAGTCGGAATAAGCAGAATATGATCGTGTTAGAGGAAATTAGAGGAAGTTAGAGGAATAGTAAAAAAGTGAACGGCACAACCAAGCGACCATGAATTAACAAATACAACCGGCCTAATAAAAATGTGGATACAGAAACATTTTTAGAGAAGATTAGTCAATAGAAACACAATAAAACATTTAAACAACTTGTTTCTATTAAATTATCGAGGTAATCCCGACTTATTAAAATCTTTCATTCCGAGATCTCGTAATGATTAGATTTTGTTAGTCGATTCGTCAATTGAAAAGTTCAATTGACGAATTTGGATTAAATGTCGTTTAGTCAAGGGTATTTGTCATGTTGCGCGCAAACGAAACATCACACTGTCGTACTGAGTCCCGATTTATAGGGATAGACATCGCCGTAGCATCTCATTGCTCTTTTCTCTTCAATCCTTTGAAGAGATCCCTCGCCTTTGCTCGGGATGACAAAAACCCCTATCTTCCTTTCTGCTCCCTTGTCATGCTGAGCTAGCCGAAGCATCTCTTTACCTTTAATCCTTGTTGTTTTTTTGTAACCCGCTCTTTGCCTTGCTTTTCTGTTGCGATGCAACGTTTCAGGATTGCTCTTTGGAAAATGTATTGCGTGCATCGCAAAATAATTTGAACACCTCAATACCCCGGGTTAAAACCCAGGGCTAATGTGATTTGCCCTTTCAGGGAGAATGATGCACGCGTCGGGAGACGAGCACTAACAGGTGGGGTTACAGATATTACGTCCTTACGGGGCTGAAAGCGTTGTTCGTGAAACTATTGTCATGTTGAGCGCAAGCGAAACATCTCATGGGGTCGATTAGAGATCCTTCGCTATGCTCAGGATGACAAATGAAGTTATTTGTGTAAGTTGCACGTTGTTCGTTGTACGTGAAATTGACCTCACCCCCGCCCCTCTCCTGTCAGGAGAGGGGAGAAGCAATTAGGAAACCTTATTGCAGGACTAAAGTCTCCCCTCTCAGGGGAGATTTAGAGGGGTCATCTAGGTTGAATGTGGAAAAAAACCTCACCCCAGTCCTTTTCCCTGAGAGGGAATGGAGCGGAAGAAGCAGGCAAAGGCATAAAAGCCTGACCCGGCAATGGGTCGGGGGTGGAACGTGGCGGTGGGCTTAGTAAGCGATACCACATGAGGCACGCTTCAGGCGTGGCGAATTGTATCGCGTGGCAGTTCCACCCGCGGGGTACCCATCGGGTCGGGCTTTTCAGCCTTGATTTTCTTTGGTTCTTTCTTGTATCAAGACAAGAAAGAACGTGAAAATCGCTCTTTGCCATGCTTTTCCGTTGCGATGCAACGCTTCAGGATTGTTCTTTGGAAAATGTATTGCGTGCATCGCAAAATAATTTGAACACCTCAATACCCTGGGTTAAAACCCAGGGCTAATGTGATTTGCCCTTTCAGGGCGGAGCGTTAGGTTAAATTACATTTACAAATGGCTTAATAGTCATATTTAGATGTTTATCTTTGCAAAAAAAAAAGAGGTTTTGAAAACAAGAATTATTTTGATTTTTGGGATACTTTTTTATCTAAATGGTTTTTCACAACAGCTAACCCGGATTGATAGCCTAAGTCAACGGCCAAAGCCGGAGTATAGGCTCACGGTTAAGAATACAATTATTCCAGTATCGCTAATCACCTATGGTGTGATTGGTCTTAATAATCCGAAACTGAAACGCTGGAACACTGGAATCCGCAGCGAGGTGTTAGAGCACATAAACACAAAGTACAGAGCCGACGATTACTTTCAGTATGTTCCTGGCCTAGCGGTTTACATACTCGACGATGCGGGACTAAAGGCGAAGCATTCGTTTTGGGACAGAACTGCTATACTTTCTGGCTCGTTTGTTTTGCAATTGGCAGCGGTGCGAGTTCTTAAGCATACAACCGGTGTTATGCGGCCCGATAGTAGTTCTGCAACCTCATTCCCATCGGGACATACTGCTATGGCCTTTACAGGAGCTGAGTTTTTGTGGCAGGAGTACAAGGACCATACAGTATGGATTGGTGTGGCTGGTTATGCCATTGCTGGTACAATTGGTTTTGCAAGGGTTATAAATAACAAGCATTGGATAACCGATGTTTTTGCAGGTGCAGGAATTGGAATGCTAAGTACTAAAATATCGTACTATACTTACGAACGATTTAAACTAAAACAACGGAGTAGGGGTCAAACGCATGCTGTAATTGTTCCCTACTTTAATGGAAATGGAATGGTGGGTTTAGCAGCGGGCATTCAATTTTAATGCATGTTCAGGTACATCGATATACGTTCATACTTTAACCGGGTTGGTTTTGCTTTTAGGGCATTGAAAAGCCCTAACTTCAGGATGTTCTTTTATGGGCAGATTGTTTCGCTCATGGGCACCTACATTCAGAACTTGGCGTTAGGTTGGCTTATATATCGGTTAACCGATTCCCCTTTTCTGCTTGGGTTAGTAGGTTTTGCAGGTCAAATCCCATCACTTTTTCTAACGCCAATAGCCGGCGTTTACGCCGACAGGGTAAACCGAAGGTATGTGCTTATTGGTTCGCAGGCTTTATCAATGGTGATGGCCTTTACCCTAGCAGCGCTTTACCTTACTGGAGTGCTTCAAATTTGGCATATCATACTGATTGCTGTTATAAATGGAGTTTCGCTTGCTTTCGATACCCCATTCCGTCACGCTTTTCTGCTGGAGATGGTTGGCGACAGGGACTTGCTTCAGAATGCCATAGCGTTGAACTCAACACTGATTAACTCGGCCCGTTTTATTGGGCCTACCATAGGCGGTTTTATTATTGCGTTGTTGGGCGAAGGGTGGTGCTTTATAATCAATGGGTTAAGTTTCATGGCGGTTATAGCATCGTTAATGTCGATGAGGGTAAAGCCCATGAATACTCATCATCACCATGGTTCCATCTTCCAGGAACTGGCTGAGGGTTTAGCCTATTCATACCGGAATAAAACAATTAGGTATCTGCTTTTACTAATTTCGTCAATTGGGTTTATTGGCTTGCCGTTTCAGGTGTTTATGCCCGTTTTTGCCCGCGATATCCTTCATGGTAACTCACAGTTGCTTGGATTTCTCACTGGCTCGCTTGGTGCTGGTGCATTGGTGGGTGCTTTCTATTTGGCTTCGAGGAAAAGCATTAGAAGTTTACCAAAGATTATTCTTGTTTCTTCCATTCTCTTTGGGATTGGATTGTTTGTTTTCTCGCTATCATCAAATATAGCTGTATCGCTTGGAGTAATATTTATTACTGGATTTGGTATGATTGTTCTGTTTGCAGCAACTAACACTCTTCTGCAGCACATTGTTGATGAGGATAAGCGGGGAAGGGTGGTTGCACTCTACGGTTTATCGTTTATGGGTATTACACCTCTTGGAAGCCTTTTGCTTGGTTCAATTAGCCCTACATTTGGTGTACAGCTAACCCTTACAATATCAGGATTGCTTTGCCTGTTAGCGGTGGTTTTGTTCGGCAGGAATTATGGAACTATCGCTCAGACCGTAAAAAGATTTGAAAACAGCCACTAACCCTGTTCTGGTATAAATAAAAAGCCGTCCTAATGCGGACGGCTTTCAAGTATTGTTGGGTTGAATTACTTTTTCTCGGAGAGTTTTTGTACGGCAACTGCCGAAGCCTCAAGAATAGGAGTAACCGAAAGAGGCTCACCAACACCTTTCTTAAGCCAGAGTTGAGGGATTAAACGACCCTGTGAGTAAATCCGTTCAACCTCTGCAGCAAAAGAGCGACCACGGAACTGCTTTTCCAGCTGAAAATCGATAAGATGACCTATTGGGTAAGCCGATAGGTAAAGCGGATTGTCAATCATATGTGAGTAAATGGCAAGTATGGGCTCGTCGGTGCTGCCAAACACATCGGCGTAGTATTTATTCCAAATGTCGCGCGCAATGGTAAGGGTAGCATTACGAACCTCATCGGCGGTAGCATTGGGGTTGTTGTACAACCACTTCCAGAGGTTAATATCAACCAGCGATACGCCCATAATTTCGTAGCACGACCAAAGGTTATCGAGGGTTTCAAGGTATTCCTTATCGGGGTTAACCTCCTTCATGCCCAGCACATCAAGGTCGCGTTTCTGGAACACGAATGCCAATGCCTCAGTAAAGGCTGTGTTAGGCACACCGTGCATTATGTAGTAATCAACATCGTGCAGGGTAATGGTTTGCTCCACGTTGTGGCCAAACTCATGCATGGCAATGTTAAATCCCTTGTAGTTCATGCCCGAAGCAGGAACACGGGTGCGGAGCAGTGCCACATCGTTGTGCATCTCGGCACCCCATGCATGCCCTGCGCCACGCGAGGCCTCAACTTTTACCCGGTCGGCAATGAATTTAGCTTTTTCCTTGCTCCATCCGAGCGAGGTAAGGATATTTGGAAGCTCAGCCTCAAAGGCTTTGGCATCGCGAAAACGCTTGGTGGTAATGCCATCAAGTTTTTCAGCAGGGATGCCGCTGCGGGCTTTAAATCCATCGTACCAGATATCGAATGGCTGTAACGGGCGACCTAAGCGCTGGCTGATTAGTTTCCCAGCTTCGCGAACCTCCTTTGACGATACCAAATCAATAAACAGCTGTTCAACCTCATCGACCGGAAGTTCAAACTCACCCTCAAACTTGCGTTGTATGTAGTTTGGCATTTTAAGGGTGTACTCGTCAATAGCTTTTAGTGCCTTGAATTGGTTTATTACATGCTGGTAGCGAGTATTAGGCTCGGGTGTAGCTTGAACCTCATTACCTTCCTTGGTTAAAGTATTGGTATATGGATTCCACTTATACTCGTTGCTGTTGATAACCTGCTGGGGTATGGATTGGTCTATGATTCGCTTCATCACCTGGTAAATCATCTGCTGGTGAGCAAGTCCATCCTCCTTGTTGGCATAGTGCGACTTTAGCTCATCGCGCAATCCCCAGTGCGATATCAACTTCATATCGGCAGGGAACATGGTTTGACCCTTGTCATCCACAAGGTTGCCCATGTAAATGTTATACTCGCTGATGTAGGTATCGGCATTGGTGTTTACTGTTGAAAAGTTCTGGATGAGCTGGGCCGGAACTCGACTTGTGAACATATCGCCCATGCGAGCGTAAGCCCATTGCTTGCGGCTCCAGTTTTCACCCATTTCGGTTTTTTCCTTCAGGGTGTAGTATGGGAAGTTTAGGGCAGTAATAAATGCAATCTTGTTGGCATAGAGGTCGTCGTTTAAATGTGCTGCCGCGTTGTATGAGCCAAAGAGTTCATCAATGGGGGTTACTGGCCCCCAGTCCAGGTGGAGGGGTTTCATGAGTTCCTTACTCAACAGGATGAAGTAGCCATTTAGCATTTCAAAACCATAGGATAGCTTGTTGAATAGCTGCTCCAGCGCTGCATCGTCCGATACAAATTGTGTGGTGCAGAACTGCTCAAAATCGGTCTCGGTGCCATCGGTAATCCTCCAAAGCATGGCCACTTGAGCAACTCCGCGTTCAATTCTTTCCTTTTGGGAATCGCCGTGCTGTTTAACCAGTTCAGCAGTTACTTTTTTCACTGTGGCATCGCTAATGGGCGATACGTCCACCTTTTGTTCAGGTTGATTGCACTGTGCCATAAGCAATGCGGTTGCAATAGTTAGTAGTGTAAATATTTTTCTCATGGTGAGTTGGTTTGAGTTTAACAATGTAGTTACAAAAATGCAAATTCATAGGTTAGATTGCAATTCATTCTGAAAGTTTATCAAGTTTTTTACTATAGAATTATTTTTGCTGATGTTTAAAAGTGAATTAGCTATGGATTGTAAAAAAGAGAATAACTCCAAGTTTTGCAACTGCTCCTACCCATGCGGTAAGCATGGTGTGTGTTGCGATTGTTTAGCCTATCACCGTAAGAATGGCGAACTGCCTGCCTGCTATTTTCCAGCCGATATTGAGCGTGGATACGATAGGTCCATTGAAAATTTTATCAGAGTGGTTAAGGAAAGGGGAACAGGTTACTTAAGGTAGAAAATAAAAAAGGTGACACGTAAGTGTCACCTTTTTGGTGTGTAACTTTTTACTATTCAAATTGTTTAAAAGCTTCCTTGATAAGGCCAATAGCCTCACGTAGTTGCTCCTCAGTAATAACAAGGGGTGGGGCGAAACGGATAATATTTCCGTGAGTTGGCTTTGCCAGAACACCTTTTTCGGCCATGGCCAAGCAAACGTCCCAAGCTGTTTTACCGGGCTTATTACGGATAACCACTGCGTTAAGCAATCCCTTACCACGAACAAGCTCAATCATTTCGCTCTTGATGTTCTTCATCTCATCGCGGAAGATTTTGCCAAGGCGTTCAGCGTTTTCAGCAAGTTTCTCTTCCTTAACTACCTCAAGGGCTGCAATGGCAACCTTTCCGGCAAGTGGGTTCCCGCCAAAGGTTGAGCCATGCTCGCCTGGCTTAATGGTAAGCATAATCTCATCGTCGGCAAGCACGCACGAAACAGGCATTGCGCCGCCTGAAATAGCTTTACCCAGAATTAGGATATCGGGACGAACTCCTTCGTGATCGCAAGCTAGCATTTTACCTGTGCGGGCAATACCGGTTTGAACCTCGTCGGCAATGAAAAGCACGTTGTGCTTCTTGCAGAGGTCATAAGCTTTTTTCAGGTAACCTTCATCGGGAACAAATACACCTGCTTCGCCCTGGATTGGTTCAACAAGGAAACCAGCAACATTAGGGTCCTGCAATGCTTTTTCAAGGGCTGGAATATCGTTGTAAGGAATCTTGATAAAACCAGGAGTGTATGGACCGAACCCGCCATAGGAATCTGGGTCGGTTGACATGGAAATTACGGTGATTGTACGGCCATGGAAATTGTTCTCGCAAACAATAATCTTGGCCTCGCCATCCTTAATTCCCTTAACGTTATATGCCCAGCGGCGGCAAAGCTTTAGTGCAGTTTCATCGGCTTCGGCTCCGGTGTTCATGGGTAAAACCTTGTCGTAACCAAAGTATTTGGTTACATACTCCTCAAATTCGCCAAGTACGTTGTTATAAAACGCGCGTGATGTTAGGGTTAACTTTTGTGCTTGCTCACACATGGCGTTAATGATTTTTGGGTGGCAGTGCCCCTGGTTAACTGCTGAGTATGCCGATAGAAAGTCGTAGTAACGCTTCCCTTCAACATCCCATAAGTAAACGCCTTGACCCCTTTCCAGCACAACAGGCAGTGGGTGATAGTTATGAGCGCCATACTTGCTTTCGCGCTCCATGTAATCCTTTGGTGTCATCTTGCTCATAGTTTTTGTTTTTTTGTTATATGTTGATATTTAGATGATTATGTTACTTCTAATCAGTTATTTGTCGTTTTGCAAGGTTAAGTATTGTTAACCAATTTTCAAAGAGTTGTTTAGATTTACAAAATATGTTAAGAAACATAAGTCGGAAAACCTTTGAAAACAATGATATTCCTAACAATTCGTAATGAATTTAGCGATTGAATTCAGGGTAAAAAATCTCTACGTTGTAATAGCTTTTTTAAACTTTGTTGGGGTTATCTTGTTAATGCAACAAATAATTCAAAAATAGAATGAACGAAATATTACAATCAATTCAACAGCGCCGAAGCGCTATGGCCTTTAGCCCTGAGCCAATTCCAAATGAGCATTTAATTCAGCTTTTTAGGGCTGCCATACTAGCTCCATCGGCATATAACGAACAGCCCTGGTTGTTTTTTGTTGCAAACAGGGGAAATACCTCAGCCTTTGAAAGTGTGCTTAATACCTTAGCCCCTGCCAACCAGGAGTGGGCTAAGAGTGCAGGTGCATTAGTGGTTACAGCAGCCCGTAAAAACTACACCAGAACAGGTGAGTCCAACTACTATGCCCTGCACGATTTGGGAATGGCTACAGCCATGTTTTTAGTTCAGGCTCAATCCATGGGTTATGTTACACATATGATGGGCGGCTTTGACCATATAAGCATTAGGAGTGCTATTAAACTTGATGATGGCTACCAAATTGGAGCGGTAATTGCTTTAGGAAAACCCGGAAGCATCGAAAATCTTAACCCTCAGAATAAACAAAGAGAACTGTCGCCACGGATTAGGCTGGAGCTTGAAAAGATCTTAAGAATTCTTTAAAATTATAAAACCCGGACCATTTATATTATTGATCCGGGTTTACTTTTAAAATCACTTTAGGGATTAAAGCATAAAGCTTTCGACCATATGTATAAGTTGTTGCGCTTGGCTATTTAGCTCTTCAGCACTTGATGCAATTTCCTCAGCCAGCGATGCGTTATGCTGAGTGAGTTGATTTAGCTGTTGGATAGAGTCGTTTACTTGGTTAGCCCCTGCGTTTTGTTCCACGCTTGCAGCAGCAATTTCTTGAACTAATTCAGCAGTTTTCTCAATTTGAGGTACAATTGATTCAAATTGTTTACCAGCCGATTCCGCAGTACTAACACTTGAGTTTGAAAACTGTCCAATTTCATCGGCAGCCGTCCTACTACGTTCAGCCAACTTACGAACCTCAGCGGCAACAACCGCAAAACCTTTACCATGCTCTCCGGCACGGGCAGCCTCTACGGCTGCATTCAGTGCAAGTATATTTGTTTGAAATGCAATGTCGGTTATAATATTTATTTTTTCATTGATCAGCATCATGGACTTTATTGCTGATGTTACTGACTCTTTCCCTTTTTTTCCACCTTCAGCTGCCGATTTTGAAATTTTTTCGGTTTCCTTTGCATTGTTGGTGTTTTGCTGAATGCTTGAAACCATTTGTTCCATTGAACTGCTGATTTCTTCTACTGACGATGCTTGTTCATTGGTTCGTTCCGATAGCTGTTGGCTACCTTGGCTCATTTGTGAGGCTGCTTGGGTGAAGCTTTCCGCAGCATCTCTAATACCAGAAATCATCTCTTTAAGGTTATTAACCATGTTTTTCATAGCAAGGTAAACCTGGCCAATCTCATCGGCAGGGATATTGTCGTTCATTTGTATTGATAAGTCGCCATTGGCAACTCTATTGGTAACCACTACCAGCTTATTTAATGGGCTAAGTATTCGGCGCAGTGCCAGTACTAAAAGAGTTATTCCAATTGCCAGCATTACTAATCCAATGCTTATTTGATACCACATCATCGCCCGAGCATTGGCTGTTATATAGCTCATTGGAATCGAAAGCCTAACCTGCCAGGGTAATTGGCTGTTGCCTACATAAATTGGGACTTTAACATTAAGCCAATCATTTTCTTCTTCTTTAACTTCCTGACCATCCTTAAGTAGCTTTATTTGACGGGCATAATCGGTAGGGTCTAATTCCTTGAGCGATTTTCCAATCTGGTCTGCATTAATGGTTGAAGCCACAATAACTCCCTCATTACTGAGAATTGAAATATTTGCTCCTCGCTCAAGCAAGTAAGATTTTGACACCATTTCCTGAATGAAGTCAATAGTATAGTCAATACCTGTTACCCCAATAAACCTGTCGTTGCCAATGATTGGAGCCATAAACGACACCATGTAAACCATCTTCCCCTGAACCGGATAGTAAACAGGTTCTGTTACAAAGTCAGTTTTTAGCTCTTTGGGTCTAAAATACCAGGGTGCCTTACTGGGGTCGGTATAATCTATTAATGGCTCAATTACATATGAACCATTTTCTGATTTTGTTAAATAGGATATAAATCGTCCAGTTTCATCATGCCCGGGTTTGTTGATAAATTGGTTGTCTTTTCCATCGAAGGCGTTAGGTTCAAAGCAAAGAGTGAACCCGAGGTAATCGGGGTCGCTGAGTAGAACCTGGCCGGCCATTCGTTGTGCTTGCTCCCGGCTAATCGCATTGCCTGTTCCTGAAATTGTAACATAGCTTAAGGCATCGGCTATAGCTCTTGCTGAGAGCATGGCCTTATTCATTTTATGCTTTATAAGATCGGCGTAATTTTTTGAAACTGCAACAGCTTCGGCCTTGGCATCGTCAATTGCAACCCTTCTGGCATTCATTGCACTAAACATTACCTGGGCTGAGATTATTAAAAAGATGCTTCCGCCAACCAGTAATGAAAGTTTTACCAGAATCGACTTTGATCTTAGTTTCATACCCTCTTACTTTAAGGTTAGTCCTACAACAAAATACACATCCTCCTTGGCAGGGTTTAATATGAATGAGGCTGATAGAGGTAAGGAAAAATGGTCAGTTACCTTTACATCTTTAGAAACTGTAAATCCCAAATTGACTATGTTGGCGCCTGTGTGGTAGAGCCCCTTTGCTGGCGTTCCACCTAGAAATACATCTATTGAATAGTCATTAAGGTTAAACGGATAACCCACCTCGAAATAGGTGGAGTAATACTGATTGCCATCGGCATCGCGATCGTTTCCGTAAAAGAACGTGGCGGCTAGCGCCCTAAGCGGAAAACTCTCAGTCCCATTCCAGGCAAGTGTGACTTCAAGGGCATGGCCGGTTATCTTTCTGTCCCACTTAAAGTATTTAATTGAGGCCATGTCCGCTTCGTTTTCATTGTAGTAGTCAAATAGGGTTGCGGAAAAACCTCCAATAGCGTATGTAATATACAGATCTACTTCAGCGTAGTTCTGGTTAAAACTGTATGAAGCCCAACTTCCGATGCTAAAATTACCTACTGATAGCGACAGATCAGGTTGAAAGTTTGGGCTGGAGTTATATAGCAAACCCCTCCAAATATACCTGCTTACAATGTTAATGCTGTAATCAACTGAAACATTTGAATTGGAACTTGATGTTTCTTGCGCAATTGAAACTGAACCAGTCAGAATAATTGCCAAACCAATTATTATCCTTTTCATGTGGTTGATTTTTTTGTGTTATCTTAAACGTACGTTCAATAACATGAAAAGGTTTAGTTTCAATATTTGAAATTTTGGTGATATTTATCACCTTTTTAATGCCTATTACATATGGAATTGAAACTACAGTTTTCGCATAGCTTGATGTTTGATGTCTGTGAAAATGGGCTATCATCAACTATTCTGTATATCAATGATTTTAGGTAGCTAATAAATTCTTCCCAAAACTCATCGGTATCCGGAACTTCGGTGCTTGGTATTCCGTCGGTGCTGCGAACATACCAAAGCAGAATGTCAACATCACCATTGCCTAAACTATTTTCTTGGGTATAAATGAACTTGTAAACAAGTTGCTGGAACAGTCCATCCTTATCGATTTTCCCATCAAAATCGCTGATGTTGCTAATTTTAGTTTTGGCTGGTTCGTGCTTACCGGTTTTAAAATCTACAATGGTCAGTTTCCCATTTTTGAGTTCCAAACGGTCGATTTTTCCGCCAAGTCGGACGTTTAAGGCTTTGCCGTTAAGTTCAATTGGTATTACCGTTTCAACTTCTTCCTCTATTGCCAACAGCTTGTATGGTGTCCTGTTAGGGTCGGAACTTAGGGCATTCCTTACCATCCAGTTCACCCTTTCCAGCAGCAACCTATTCCGCCCGTTCAGCTCATCGATATTTCCGTTAAACTTACTAATTTCTTTAAAAGCCCTAAAAACAGTTTCTTCAACTAATCCAAGCTGGTTAAGTCTGTTCTGGATCTGGTCTTTTGTCACTTCTTTACCAACAAAACCGCTATAGATTTGTTCCATTGCTTTATGGAATACGCTGCCAATGCCCATGGCATCGAGCTCTTCATCGAGCTCATCGGGGGCTGATATGCCCAACACTCTGTTAAAAAAGAAACTTAAGGAGCAGTTCTTAAACTCCGATAGAGCCGATGGGGAGAGGTACCTACTGCCCTCAGTTGTTTCAAAATACTTGCTTAATCTTTTAGCAATGGCCTCATTTTTAGTCACCTCAATAGGTCTTTCGCTATTTACGCCAAGATCAAAGTTAACGGTTACTTCTTTTATGTTTAGGTTTGACTCCATTTGAAGCTGCTTAACAAAGCGACTTAGTTCACCCGATTTTAATCCCTCGGTTATGTTTGTGTATACAAGGTAGATATTTTCGGCGCGTTGCATTAAGCGGTAAAAGTAGTAGGCGTATACCGCATTTTGGTGCTTGTAGTCGGGCAATCCGTATGCTTGCCGTAGGGTAGGCACTATGAACGATGGGCTAAAGTGGCTTCCCGGTAAAAGATTGTCGTTTACCGAGAGAATTACAAGGTTTTTAAAGTCGAGGTTACGGGTTTCCAGGAAACCCATTATCTGTATACCCGAAAGAGGCTCGCCTATAAACGATACTCTTTGCTCAGCTAAAGCTTTGGTTAGGTATGAGCGGAACGTTTTGTTGGAGTATTCTTCATTTATCTCCGATATCACTAGGCTTAACCGTTTTAAGGCTCGATTAATGGTAAGCAGGTATTCAACTTCAAGCTTAAGCTTATCGTCGTTAGCATCCATTTCATGGGTTAATCGGCTAACAATTGAGTTAATGCACGTGGCAAGGTAGTTTGCCAGCTCTGAACCCTTGGTTACAGGCTTGAAAATTTGCTCCAGGATGTCGCTTCCACTAAAGGTGTCGGGGGGGATGTTTAGTAATTGCCTATCGATGATTATATCCCTTATCCTATTGGCCTCGTCGGGGCACGCAAGTTGAATGTAGGGATGCGATAGTATTAGCAGAACATCGCGGTAGTAGAACTTGGTTTGTTTATCGCTCGATTTTTGGAGAGTTAGCAGGGCATCAATAAAAGAGTAGGCCGAAGTTTCGCGCAGCGGATACTCCATGGTAATATTGGCATTACTGTACTTCTCGGGTAATGCCGTGAGCAGCGGAAGCAAAAGTTTCTCGTCGGGTAAAACCACTGCCGTGGTTAGCTCATTAGTGTTGTTAATGTTTAGCTCATCAAGAATATCGGGAACAATTTTGGTTTGTGTTACTTCCGATGGCGATGAAATAAGTGTTACCTTTTTGCTAGAGCCTTTATTCCCAATGAAATCAAAGGTTGTGTTGCTAAGAGCATTCGGAAACAGTTTAAGATTCTGGCGCATGAATAGTCCTGCCTCGTGATCGACACCTGTTGGGGAGTTTATGTAGTAATTGTCGTAGTCCCAATAGAAAAGCGCTCTTTCTCCACTTTTTAGAAGCAAAAGCAATCGTTGTTCCGACTTGCTTAGTGCGTTAAACCCAATAAAAACAAATTTTTGATTTGGTATGGCTGATGTGCCGCCCTCCAATTCCTTTACGGCTAGCCGGTAAGCTAATCCCTCGTAGGCTATTCCTTCCGATATTAAGCTGTTGGTAAAGGCATTGTAAATTCCGTAAAGGTTTGCCCAAATTTTTGAGTAGCGTGAACGAATTAGCGATTCGCCCTCGGATGAAACAAGGTTTAGGAATTTTTCAATTAGTTCAATAGTTTCCTTATCAAACTCGTTGAATTGCTGCTCAATTTCCTTAAGGTCGTTGATATTGGTGAATAGCTTTTTAGGGTCAACCAGGTATTTGTCAATCTGGTCGAAATCGGAAAGCATTACATTTCCCCAGAAGTAAAACTCATCGTAAGGTTCAAGGCTGTGGGTGGCCTGGCAATAAACTTTGTAAAGCTTATAGTTGAGCATTAGCGGGTCGGCTGGTTTTACACCAGAATAGCTGAACATCAGGTCGCTAATGGTTGTTGTTTCAGGCAACCAAATAGGTTTAGCAATTTGCTTGCTAAGGTATCTGCTGAAGAAAAGCGATGCCCTTCGGTTTGGAAAAACCAGGGTTAATTTTGAAATATCATTTCCGTGTGTTGAGTATAAATGCTCTGCAACAGTCTCAAGAAATGGTTTCATTTTTTTTGTTATAGTCGGTAAAAGTAAATTGCTTGCTCTTTAGTGCTGTCGCCAAATTGTGTAAAAAAGTTTTCGCTCATCAACTCCTCTTGGGTGTTGGGGTCAAGGTACATAACTGTAACCTTAACCTTTCCGGTATCTTCGACCTTAAACTTAGCGTAGTTGTAAACAAATCCTTTTCCCTTTGGGTTTTGAATCAGCTTGTTTTCTGAGAAAACAACAAAGGCGTGCTCGTTTCCACGTACGGCTTTAGGGGCAAAGTACTCGTAGGTGTCAATGGTCATACCTCCAATGGCATCGGGCGATTTGTCCTGTAATTCATTATCAGCAACCAGGGTGCACTTGGCGTAATGTATTACAACCCTTACATTGTAGCCTGTATTCAGGGCTGCCATAAGCTCATCGAAGTTTTTTAACGCCTTGGGCTGAGCAATTGCTGCCGTAAAGGCTGAAAGGGTTATGGCAATTAAAATGCTTACACGTTTCATATTTTGTTTGTTTAAGTTCTTATCCGATTTAGTAACTGGTGTTAAAATAATTACTTGACACTAAAATAGTTTCTTATTTTTTTATTCTAAACTTTGTTTTCAAACAATCGCCCCTGCCAGGTGTCGCGTTTTTCGAGCACATTTTCAAATGCAATCATCAGCTGGTCGGTTCTCAGGTTGCCCCAGGGTGGAACTGCCAGGTAGCGGGGTGGCGCTTCGCCAGTAAAACGTTCAATTACAAAGTTAGGGTTTAACCGCTCAATAAAATCGGCAAGAAAGTTAAAGTATTCGTCCATGCTGAACAGCATGAACCATTCAGGATTGGTTGTGTACTGCTGCTCCATAATTGTTCCCTTGATTATTTGCAGCTGATGAAATTTTACGGTGTGTAAGGGTAACTTTGAAATAATATCGGCTTCGGCAAGCATTTGCTCCTGGGTTTCGCCGGGTAGGCCAAAGATGAAGTGGGCTCCTACGCGTATTCCGCGTTTACTTGTTTCGTTAATAGCCCAAACCGATTGTTCAAAGGTATGCCCGCGATTAATAAGTTGCAAGGTCCTGTTGTAGCAGCTTTCCACTCCGTATTCAAGGGCAATGTAGTATTTGCTGTTGAGCTGCTGAAAGTAGTCAAGTTTAGCTTCATCCACACAGTCGGGGCGAGTTCCAATCACTAACCCAATAATCTTAGGGTGCGAAAGGGCTTCGCTGTAAAGCGCCCTTAACTTCTCCAATGGGGCATAGGTATTTGAGTAGGCCTGGAAGTATGCCAGGTATCGGTCGGCCCTCCTGTAACGCACTGCATGGAACTCAATCCCCTCCTCAATTTGCTGGGTAATCGATTTTTGTGGTGTGCAGTAGCTGGGGTTAAAGGCATCGTTGTTGCAGTAGGTGCAGCCTCCCAGGCCAACAGTGCCATCGCGGTTTGGGCAGGTGAAGCCTGCATCAATGGTTAACTTTTGAACCCTGCCCCCAAACTCCCTCTTAAAGTAGCCCGAGTAACTATTGTATCGGCGTGTGTCGCCCCAGGGGTAAACTTTAGTCATGTTTATAGCAAATAACCTGATAAAGATAGAAAAACCTTGCCAAACAAAAAAAAGGCCGGCATTGCCGGCCTTCAGGTATTTGGCGTAATCATTAAATCTTTGCAAGCTCCTGGTCGAGCAGGGTACGGATTTCCTCCGACGATGGACGGGGTGCATTGGGGTTGATAATTTTACCATCGGCACCAATTAACACAAAGGTTGGGATTCCTTTAATCTGGTAATTCTTGGCGGCATCGGAACTCCAGGCACCATCGGCATGTAGCTGAACGCCACCCAATTTCTTTTCGGTTACCATTTTACGCCAGGCATCCATGTCGTCGTCGAGCGATATCTTCACAAAAACAATCTTTTTCCCCTTGTAGTCTTTTTCCAGTTTGTCCAGGTGAGGAATCTCGCCGCGGCATGGGCCGCACCAGGTTGCCCAAAAGTCAATGTAAACCAGTTTGCCATTGAAGTCGGAAAGTGACACTGACTTGCCGTTTATATCGTTGTAGGTAAAAGTGGGGGCGCTGTTACCCGGGGCAATCTTTAGCTTTTCGTTGTAAACCGATTGAACCTCCTGTTTGTAAACAGGTGTGGTACAGGCAGCAAGGTAGTTGTTGCAAATATCGTTCAGCTTCCAGAATTCACCAAACTGAATCTCTTCCATTAGGTACTGTTTCTTAACGTAATCCCTGATTTTAGGATTTGTGAAAATGCTGTCGATCATGCTGAAAATAGCAGGAAGACGTTCTTGTGCAGGTTTCGACGATAGTTCCTTGAAGTTCTGAGCCTTTTGAATTCTGAGCTGTGCGTATGTTTCAACAAGCGAAGCGTACTCGTCGTAACTCAGGTGTTCGCCGTTGTTCATGTCCACATTGTCAAAGAATGAGTAATCGGCGCTGTCGGGGTTAAATTCTTCGCCCGATAGGTAGGCCGAGTATTCGGGGTATTGGCTACGTAAGCGTAGCATGAAGTAGCGAACCCGGTTGGCCTCCATCTCAGCAAAGTTTTTGCTTTTGGCCTTTAACGAATCGGTTTTCTGGAATAATTCCTTGCTTATGGAATCAATCTTTAATCCAAATTCGTTGAGGTTTAGCGAGAAAAGGTCGCGCCAACCGCGGAAAATATTTTGAAGTTCCTTGCTGCGTGAGCGTAGGTTTTGGTTCAGTTCGCTGTTGCTTCCACTGAAGCTAATGCCATCGGCATTGTTGGCGTCAACCTCAAAGTAACTGCTATCGCCGGGTTCAAGGTAAAGGGTTGTTTGTATTCGGCCCGATCTAACTTTGAGCATCGCAGGATTGGCCAGGTTTACCTTATGAACAAAAAGCCCATTTTCATTTAGGGATATGGTATCAATAGCATCGGGGCTAATAACAATTACCTTGTTGTCGGTACCATTTGTGTATCGACCAGCAAGTGTGGTCGGTTTTGGCTCCTTTGAGCCACATGCAACCATAGCGGGTATGGTTAAATAGATTAAATACTTTCGCATTGTTAAACTGGTTTTGGTTAGTATTTAGCTAATTGATTGGTAAAGTTATTCATAATTACCGGATTTTTGACTTATACCTCCTCGTGTCGGTTTAATTGGAAATACCATAAATATCCCTTCACCCTTTCGTAGCCCATGCTTAGTAGTAGTTCTTTGTACTGCTCAACCTGTTTGCGGTGTTTTGGGGTTGCTAATCCAAATTTAAAATCGATAATTACAGCTTGGTTATCGCCAATAAGAACTCGGTCGGGGCGGTAAATATTGCCATCGGTGTTTACTATCGATGCCTCGTTTTTCACTTCCCAGGTGCTGCTGAACCACTGTTTGTAGGGTTCACTGTTTATCATCGATATTAAGCTGTTGTGGACATTTTGCCTTTGGTTTGCAGTAATGTACCCATTCTGAACAGCCCAATCCATGGCTTCATCCAAATCGTCAAGGGTGATAATTTTCGATAGAATGGCATGCATGGCAATACCGTGCTGCAAATCGCCCTTTTGGTCTATTTCGCCCGAATCCACTTTGAACTGCCGGGCAATTTTCCCACGCATGGGGTTGATTGGGTAATGTTTAATAAGTTTTGTTTCTTCGCCTTTACCTTCGGTTGAGCCTGCTTTGTTTGTAGACTTTTGACCATATGTGAAAGCTACCTTTTTCCCATCAACTACCTTTTGCGGACTTATGCTTGAGCTGTTTGGCAAAAACTTCAGAAAGCTGTTTTGGTCTACAATTTCTTGTGCTTTACTTGCTTCAACTTCAGCAAGCTTTTTGTCGGTAACCAAAATGTATAGCTCATGCTTAGCACGGGTAAAAGCCACGTATTGCAGGTTTATATCGTCTATCTCTTTGCAGAATTGTTCATCGTAGTAATCGGCTTCAAAGTATGTTTGAGCCAATGCCTTTTTTGGTTTTATTGGTAAAAGCGGGTAATTTTTAAGGATTTCGTTAGGTGTATCGGCCGGAAGCTTGAACCACATTATGCTGTCTTGTTGTTTCTGTTGGTTCTGCAGGTCGGCAAAGGGGAATATGATTATAGGGAACTCTAATCCCTTTGATTTATGGATGGATAGGATGTTGATGGTATTTTCGGTTTCGGCCATAAAAAGACGTTTACCTTTTCCGTCCTGCTCGTACCACTCAATAAACCGACTTAGCGAAGAAGTGCCCCTGTACGAAAAGTCAATAGCATACTCATGCAGTAGCGATAGGTAGGGTAGGTGGTCATTAATATCGATATCTTGGTCATGGAAGTACTTTTGAATTATTGCTTCAACCATATAACCCAAAGGGTAGAATCGGATAGAGCTCAGCCAATCAAAGGTATCGTCACTATCGGGAAGGAAGATACTTGGCCAGTGGATGGTTGCGTGTTGATTTTTAAGCAATGCAAATTCCTTGCGGAACTGAGCCACGGCAAGGGTGTCCTTTGGGTTTAGGGCGATTTTAAGTGCAGCAACGCACAGCCTTACTGCAGCCGATGAGTTCAGTATTAGCGCATCCTGCGAAACTATTTTGATAAACCCCGATAGCTGGGTGTCACTCTTGCTTAGCTGAAGCAGGAGTTCGGCTAGCTGTCTTCCTTGCTCGTTTTTGCGCACCAAAAAGGCAATATCGCCTGCCCTGTATCCCCTGTCTTTCAAATCAACAAGTATATTTCTAATGTGATTTGTAAAGTAATCGTTGGCTTCATCGGTCTTTGGTGGCATAAAAGCTACCTCTACATAGCCTTCCGGCTCAAGTTTCTTTACCTCCTGCTTAACGTCGGAATAGAGGTTTTTTAGGTTGAAGGCTGGGTTTTGTGGATTGATAGTATTTTCCCATTCGTTGATTTCGATGGCTTTTTGAAAGAAATGGTTGTTGAATTCAACAATCGTTCTTGCGCTCCGGTAGTTAACTGTTAGCTGCTTAACCTGTGGGTAAAACTGTCGCTCGGCCTCAATTCCGGCCATAATACGCCAATCGCTGTTGCGCCAACGGTAAATTGATTGTTTAACATCGCCTACCACCATGCTAAGTCCGCTGCTCCCTAAGCTGTCGGCAATGAGTGGTTCAAAGTTGCGCCACTGCAGCTGCGATGTGTCCTGAAACTCATCGAGCATGTAGCTGGTGTATTTAGTTCCAATCTTTTCGTAGATGAAAGGGGTGTCCGTTTGCGAAACAAACTCCTTGAGCAACGCACTACTGTCCGATAGGAGCATTACGCCATCGTCGTTAAGCTTTTCCCTGAGCTTTTTGTAAAGCTCGTTGATGATGTAAAGCGTTGAAATGTTTTCATTTATTGCCAGGGCGGTATTGTATAACCTGTAGTTGTAGTTAAGGTAGCTATAGAGCTCACGGTATTGGGGCATCAGCTGTTGCTCAACAAAGCCCTTAAGCATACTTATTTTTTCCTTGGTCAGCCAAACCGATATATCGGAAAGCGCATCTTCCGCAATGCTTTTAAGTTCAATAGGTGTAAGTCGTTTTAGCTCCGCAAGCTTTGCTATCACTGGTATAATTCCGCCTTTTTTCTTGAAAAAATCGCTGTAGTTGTCTTGGTTAATACCATCTATGCCAGAGCTGTAGATTTGTTCAAGCAATTTTCCTGCAGGTGTTTTAATACCATGGTATATTTCGGAGATAATTCGGTTTACCTCTGCTTTAAGCGCATTGAGCGTTTCCTTGTTGTGCATTAGTTCCCGTTCCTCGGAGCTGAGTAGCTTGTAGCGCTCATGGAATAGCATGTTGCCCAGGTTGATGAGGTCGTTTTGAATGTTGGGCGATTTGTTCTCGTCAAGCCTCTCCTCAATCAACCTTTTCACATGGTTAAATAGTTCGGGGTGTTTGGTAAGCTCATCGAGCAGCGTATCGGAAGCCTTCTCAATATAGGGCTTGTGTTCCAGAACCAGTTCATTGTTTCCGTGTTGGCCTAGTTCCCAGAGCAGGTTTTGGATTATGCGTTGCACAAAACTATCGATGGTGCTTATGCTGAACATTGAGTAATCGTGTAGAATGTTGGAAAGCGCTACCTCCGCGCGACTTCTTATTTTATCCTCGTTGAAGTCTGTTTCGGCTTTAAGGGTTTGCAGCAAATCTGGTTCTTCACTCTTTTTCAGCTTGTAAAGTTTTTCAATAATTCGACCTTTCATTTCGGCAGTGGCCTTGTTGGTGAATGTAACCGCAAGTATTTCGCGGTAAGCCTGCGGATTTTCAATGAGCATTTTGATGTATTCGGCTACAAGTCGATATGTTTTACCCGAACCCGCCGATGCTTTATAAACCAATAAACCTGCCATATGTGAAAAGAAAATTGAATTTGGAGTTTAGATTTAGGAGTTACAGAAAATTATTCATTAATCAGTTTTTTAATATCCTCTAACTTCCTCATGTTCTTTGTTCCTTAGTGTAATGGTTAACGAATCTCTTTTAGCTATTCACTTTTTCTAATCCTTTTCAAATATAAAAAAAGCCGCCCAAAAGTAGGCGGCTTGTCAGAAAAATACTCGGAAATTATCGGAAAACCAATATGTCGTCGCCAAAGTAGTCAACGGTTATGGTTTGTTCCTTGTTTATAGTTCCAGCCAGCAACTGTTTGGAGAGTTCGTTAAGGATTTTCTTTTGCATTACCCGCTTAATGGGGCGTGCTCCGTAAACTGGGTCGAATCCTATATCGGTTATCCATTCCACTGCGCTCTCACTAATTTCAATGCCTACGCCATTTTGAGCAAGCATCTGCTTGATTCGTTCAAACTGCAACAGAACAATCTGCTTTATTTCCTCACGGTTAAGCGGAGTGAACATTATTATCTCGTCCACACGGTTAAGGAATTCGGGCCTGATGCTCTGCTTGAGCAGCTCAAATACCTGGTTGCGGGTTCGCTCAAATACTTGTTCAGCATTGCTCTTGCTAAGCTGAGCGTAGTTCTCCTGGATAATATGCGAACCAATGTTCGATGTCATAATGATGATAGTGTTCCTGAAGTCGACCGTGCGGCCCTTGTTATCGGTAAGCCTACCATCGTCGAGTACCTGAAGCAGGATGTTGAACACATCGGGGTGGGCTTTCTCAATTTCATCGAGCAGAACCACCGAGTAGGGTTTGTGCCTTACCGCTTCAGTGAGCTGGCCTCCCTCATCGTAGCCAACATACCCTGGAGGTGCGCCAACCAGACGCGATACCGAGTGGCGCTCCTGATACTCGCTCATATCGATACGGGTCATCAGGTTCTCATCGTTGAAAAGGAACTCGGCCAAAGCCTTGGCAAGTTCGGTTTTACCAACACCAGTAGTGCCAAGAAATATGAATGACCCTATTGGGCGTTTGGCATCCTGTAAGCCGGCGCGGCTACGTCGAACGGCATCGGCAACAGCGGCAATGGCTTCGTCCTGCCCAACCACGCGCTTGTGCAACTCCTCTTCAAGGTGAAGTAGCTTTTCCCTTTCGCTCTGGAGCATGCGGCTAACCGGAATACCAGTCCAGCGCGATACTACTTCGGCTATGTCCTCAGCATCAACCTCCTCCTTGATTAGGGCAAAGTCGGCCTGAACCTTCTTGAGTTCCCCCTTTAGGTGTTCAATCTCGGCCTCGGCCTGTTTGATTCGCCCGTAACGTATTTCGGCAACCTTGCCGTAATCGCCATTGCGTTCAGCATCCTCAGCTTCATACTTCATCTGTTCAATACTTTGCTTGAGCTGCTGAATTCGGTCAATAACGTTCTTTTCGCTTTCCCACTTAGCGCGCAAACGGGTACGTTCCTCGTTTAGCTCAGCCAGTGTTCTGGATAGTTCCTCGAGCTTAGGTTTATCGCCCTCGCGCTTAATGGCCTCGCGCTCAATTTCAAGCTGCTTGATTTTGCGCTCAAGCTCGTCAATCTCTTCGGGAACCGAGTTCATCTCAAGCCTTAGCTTCGATGCGGCCTCATCAATAAGGTCAATAGCTTTATCGGGCAGGAAACGGTTGGTGATATACCTGTGCGAGAGCTCCACAGCCGCAATAATGGCTTCGTCCTTAATGCGCACCTTGTGGTGGTTCTCGTAACGCTCCTTTAGCCCGCGCAGTATGGAAATGGCATCGGCGGGTTGGGGCTCATCAACCACAACGCTCTGGAAACGGCGCTCAAGCGCCTTATCCTTCTCAAAGTATTTCTGGTACTCGTTGAAGGTGGTTGCGCCAATGGCACGCAGTTCGCCTCGCGCCAGCGCTGGTTTCAGGATGTTGGCGGCGTCCATGGCTCCCTCGCTCTTTCCTGCACCCACAAGGGTATGTATTTCGTCGATGAATAGGATAACCTCACCCTCCGATGCAATTACCTCCTTAACCACCGACTTCAATCGCTCTTCAAACTCGCCCTTATACTTGGCTCCGGCAATGAGTGCGCCCATATCGAGCGAGAAAATCTGTTTGGTTTTCAGATTTTCGGGCACATCGCCATTGACAATTCGGTGGGCAATGCCCTCCGCAATGGCGGTTTTACCCACGCCGGGCTCCCCAATAAGTATGGGGTTGTTCTTGGTTCGGCGCGATAGGATTTGAAGCACGCGTCGTATTTCCTCGTCGCGGCCAATTACGGGGTCGAGCTTGCCTGTCCGTGCCATTTCGTTTAGGTTAATGGCAAAGCGGTTAAGCGCATTGTAGGTATCCTCGGCGGTTTGCGAGTCCACCTTAGCACCCTTGCGTAGCTCAGCAATGGCTTGCTTCAGCTCCTTCTCGGTAATGCCTGCATCTTTCATTAGCTGGCCAACCTGTTCGCCGGCTGCAACAAGTCCCAAAAGGATATGCTCAACCGATACAAACTGGTCGCCCATGGCCTTGCTGTACTCAAGGGCTTTCTGTAAAACCCTGTTGGCTGCGTTGCTGAGATACTGCTCACCGCCCGATACCTTGGGCATGGAATCGAGCATGCGGTTCAGCACCGCATCAAAAGTGCCCGGGTTTACCCCCAGCTTACGGAGCAGGAATCCGGTAATGTTTTCGCCCTCATCAAGTATTGCGCGGAGCAGATGGGCTGGCTCCACAGCCTGATGGCTGTAACCCTGCGCAATTTCAACGGCTTTTTGTATTACCTCCTGCGATTTAATTGTAAAATTATTTAAATTCATACCTAACTCCTTTCTTTTCGCTTTTCTTTAATCAAAAGGAGAGCATCAAAAGGTTTGCCGTTGATTAAAATGCGCCAATATGACCGAATTTAATGGGTTTGAAATGTCAAAATGACGCTATGTGTTATCTTTTACACTGGTGGCGGTAGTTTGGTAAGGGTAAGTTTTGTAAAAATATTATATGCTACGCATTTTACCGTTTGTAATGGAGCGGAATGAGTCGGAATAACAGAATATTAAGAAGTTAGAGGAAGTTAGAAGAACTTAGAAGAAGTTAGAAAAAAGTTAGAGTAAGTTAGAAGAACTTAGAGGAAGTTAGAAGAAGTTAGAGGAAGTTAGAGGAATTTTTTAGTCCGTTAAACGTGAACCGTGAGCCGTTAACCGTTAAGCGGTGTCTAGTCCTGATATACGGGATAGGCAGTATTGAGAAATCTCATTAAAAAGTGAATGAAGGTACAAAGTGATGCTTCGGCTAGGCTCAGCATGACATCAGGGCTAAATTCTCTTCTGCTAACAACCATCAACCATCAACTATCAACTAAACTGGTGTCACAGAGTTACACAGCGTAACACGGTGTTGCACAGAGCGTATGACGTGGCATTCTCGAACAACGAACAACGAACAACGCTTCCAGCCCCTAGGGGCTTAATATTTGTATCTCCATGGCCACTCCCTCACGAGCAGCGATGCACACAATGACATTCCAAAGTTCAATACTGAAACATTGCATCGCAAAGGAAAAAAACATTGTTCACGCACGCGTTTGAAAACGCATACGACATACGCTACTCCGCACGGTAACTATCAGTAAATGTAGTAAAAATCCCTTCTTTCAGGCAAGTGAAAAAACTTTTTTATGTCCTGCTGACGGTTGCGTGTATGAAACGTTTGGCATTTCGAAGCGATTTCCTATCAAGTTACAACTACTTTTGATACGAGCTGAAACTCTCAATAAACCACTGACTGCTAAATGTTTTATACACGTTGTTAGCGTTTCGTGCTTTGTTTTCCTCTCTGTCAATTTTTTTCTTTTAATTTTTATTCTGTGCGGTGGGGCATTTTTTAAATTACTTTTTCATTGGGTTGGATTGTAGGCTCTTTGACAAAGCTTTGGCTATAGCGTTGGTTTGTGGGGCTTTGGCAATGTGCCTGCAATTGGGTCAGGAATTAATTTTTACTTTAAATTCGGGAGCTTCAACCAAATGAAAGGTAGCTGATGCAAACTTTATCTCTCCATTTGTTGCTTCAATTGTATTTAAAATCTTTGTAAATAACTCGGTTTTAGTAATTCTTCTCCGTTTGTAATCGACAACGTAACGAAGTGTATATTCAACCCAATTATCATTAGCAATCAATGACACCATAGGTTCGGTTTGTGCATTTTCAAGACGCTATTTATTTTGAAGAAAATCCCATTTTTGTTTTGATTTTTCAGATAAATCTCCAGAAACCTCTTTTCCAATTTTAAGTAAAATTTCACCAGTTTTTTCGTAGTTGCTTCCGTATTGAATCGGTATTTTTATTTCGTCCCAAAGAAAAGGGAAATCGCCAGAGTAATTATAAACAGGTTCTTTAAATACAAAACTGTTTGCAACCAATACAATTCTTCCGTTATATAAGTCACCATCAACCCATTGCCCAGTTTCCATAATAGTCGTCCTTAGGATACCAATGTCCATTACATCTCCTTTAATACCGCCTAATTGAACCCTGTCACCACTTTTGTAAAAACCGCCAAACATTATGGCCAGCCAACCCGCAAAAGAGGCGATAACTTCTTGTAAAGCAAAAGCAATACCTGCACCTGCAACACCAAAAGCAACAGTCAACCCACCTAGTTTATCACTGAAAACTATTGTTACAAAAAGTATAGTTAGAAAGTATCCTATAAAACTTCCAAATTTCTTGGCTCGGTAACGATGGTCATTGTCTTTAATCTTTGAAAAAAGATTTTTCTGAATAATTTTAACAATTATCCAAATAAAAGCAATGCCAATAAAAATTGTAGCTATTTTTTCTACTATCGGATTGAAGAGCCATTTATTGATTTGTTCTTCCATTTACGCGTTTATTGTCGTTACATTGTTGTTACTTTCTTCATCATTGCCTCCTAAATAGGTAAGAGAGTAAAAATCCTTTCTCCGATTTTTTAGATTTTTTACGCTTCCATAATTATGCAACTCATCTAGTAATTTTAAATCAACATCGGATATTAAAACCATTTCTACATTAGGCGTAGCTTCACTTTTTATTCCATTAGACGGAAAAGCAAAATCGCAAGGGGTAAAAACGACAGATTGTGAATAGTTTACATCTAAATTGTTTACTTGGGGCAAATTACCCGTGCTTCCTGTAATGGCTACATAACATTCGTTTTCTACCGCTCTTGCTTGTGCACAGGTACGCACTCTCATATATGCATTTTGTGTATCTGTCAGGAAGGGTACAAATAGTATTTGCATTCCTTGTTCCGCTAATATTCTGGATAGTTCAGGAAACTCTACATCATAGCATATCAATATTCCAATTTTTCCTGAATCCGTATTATACACCTTTATAAAATCGCCTCCTTCCATACCCCAGTATTTAGTTTCGTCAGGTGTAATATGAATTTTTTCGTACTTATCAATCTTACCGTTTCGATGGCATAAAAACCCAACATTCTTTAGTTTGCCGTTTTCATACATCGGCATACTGCCGGTTATGATGTTAATATTATATTTAATGGCCATGTTAGAGAATTCATTTTTAATTTCATGCGTGTATTGTGAAATGGCCCTCATAGCATTAGCTTCAGACATTTTATCAAATTCATACATGAGTGGCGCATTAAAAAATTCTGGAAATACCACAAAATCTGAATGATATGCAGAAACTGCATCTACAAAAAATTTGGCTTGAGAATAAAACTCCTCAATATTTTTAAACAATCGCATTTGCCATTGCACAAGCCCTATACGTACAACAGTTTTAGATGATTGTTTATCAGACTTTGGTTCATAGTAAACATTGACCCACTCCAATAGCGTTGCATATTCCTTGCTTTGTGTATCTTCCGGCATATAGTTTTGTAACAACTTAACTACATGAAAATCGTTACTAAGTTGAAAACTAAGTACAGGATCATATATTTCTTTTTGTTTTACTTTTTGTATATACTCTTTTGGGGTTAGTTCGGAATAATACTTTTGATAGCTAGGTATTCTTCCTCCGAAAACTATTCGTTTTAGATTTAACTTTTCACATAATTCTTTCCTGGCATCATACAATCTTCTCCCTAATCTTAATCCTCTATAATCTGGATGAATAAAAATTTCTATTCCATACAAAGTTTCTCCATCATTAGTATGGGTAGAAAATTTGTAATTGTCTACAATTTCTAAGTAAGTATGTCCTTTTTCAAATTTCGAATAATCGACAATTATTGACAAAGCACAGCCCACAACCTTGTTATCAACAACGGCTACAAATTGACCTTCCGGAAATTTTTGAAGTAAGGCAGTAATGGATTTTTCACTCCATAAATTGCCGGCCCAATTTGGATACGCTTTTTTCATTGACTCAATGAGTTCCGGAAAATTATCTAGTGTTAGGTTTTTAATTTCGACTTGATTAATATTCATCTTTATCGGATTAATTGTTATTTGCTATATGAATGACTCTTTGTGGAAATGGTATGCTGATATTGTTGTCCTTAAGGGCTTTAAATATTTCAACGCGAAGTTCGCTTTTAATATTTTCAACCCGAAAAACTTCATTAGTGTAAAAATATACTGAAAAGATTAAGGCAGAGTCTGCATAATCTTCAAATCTTACGAATGGTTCGGGTGAGTTTAACACCTGCTCATGTGCTTTTGCTACTTCTTTTAAAACTGGCATTAAAACTTGTATATCAGTAGAATAGTCAACACCAACGGTAACTTTAAACCTTGATGATATTTCACTATGCGTCCAGTTTATAACACTATTGCTAGTAAGTGTTGAATTGGGCAGTATTATGTAATTCCCATCTCTACCGAGTACGGTTGTGGTGCGGAAATTTATTTCCAGCACTTTATAAATCATTGAATTTACTTCAATAATATCGCCAACTTTTAATGTTCTGTCAAGTAATAGAATAATTCCTGAAATAAAGTCGTTGAAAAGGTTTTGTAACCCAAACCCTAACCCAACAAGTAAAGCGGCTGAACCTGCAAGCAAAACTGATACATTAAAACCAAGTAAGTGAAGACTTATAACAAATGTAATTACAATGGATAAATATTTGAAAAGTTTAGATATTGAAAACTTTTTGGCTAAATCTAAGGTGCTTGATTTATAAATTACACGTTTGATTATAAAGTAAATAAAAATCACAAAGCCAAGAAAAACAATTAAACTTAAGACATTCTGGAGTTTCAGGGTGTAATCACCTAATTCGATAATATTTGTTTGTAAAAACTCTTTCATGACTAATTCTTTTTTAACATTGAACCGCAGTTTGTACAATAATTTGAAGTTTCAATATTATTAGTATTACATTGAGGACATATTTTATTCTTTTCTGACGATTTTGACATTTCTACGGTAATAATCCCTGTTGGAACAGCTATTATTGCATAACCAATTATCATGGCAAGAGATGAAATGAATTTTCCTAAAATTGTATGAGGAACAATATCGCCATAGCCCACGGTTGTAACAGTAATTATTGCCCAATAAATACTTTGAGGGATGCTGGTAAAACCGTTTTCGCCATTCTCAACAACATACATAATTGTGCCTAAAAGAATGACTATAGTAAGCACTGCCGAAAAGAATATCCCGATTTTGTAGGAACTTGCTCTTAATGCTCTCAATAAAAATATAGCTTCGCGATTGAAACGAACAAGCTTTAGAATTCTGAAAACCCTAAGCAAACGCAATATTCGTACTACAAGCAGATAATGATAACCGTAAAAGAACAAACTTACATAGGTTGGAAGAATTGCAAGCAAATCAATTATACCCCAATAACTAAAAATATAGCGAATTGGCTTGGGACTTATGTATATTCGCATAAAATATTCAATGCTAAATATAACAGTAAAGACCCATTCTATAGTGTAAAATTCATTTTTATAGATCAGGTTTAAGTATGGAACACTGTCTAATACTGCAATGAGAATGCTAAGTAAAATACACCAAAGCAACAAAATGTCAAAACGCTTGCCAGCTTTTGTGTCGCTCTCAAAAACGATTTGGTAAAGACGATATTTATTTACCATCCTTGTCATCCAACTTTACATTAAAATTAGGTGCTTTATAGTCATTTGGCAAATAGTCAGCAGGAATAGTTGTCATATTTCCGTCCCTCACTGCACGATAGTGTGGTGAAAGGATTTCAATACCTCTTTCATTAAATACATCCTGAATATTTTGGTGCAAGTTTGAATATATTAATGCCTGCTTTCCAACTTCTCTTATATATGCGTTTATTTGGTACGAAACATAGAAATCATCTAGGCTGGTTTGTAGAACAAAAGGTTTTGGCTCATCAAGTATCAAATCTGTTCTCAATGCTGCATCAATCAAAGCCTTATGCACATTTTTCCAGGGTACATCGTATCCAATGGTTACAGTCGTGTGAATGATTAATCCCTTTTCCCTTGCTTCGCTGCTATAATTTGTTGTGTTGCCGTTAAGAACTGATGAATTTGGGATTGTAATAACTTCATTCTTAATAGTCCTAACCCTTGTAACTAATAGCGTTTTTTCAACCACATCACCTGTAACATCACCAATCTTTATTCGGTCGCCTATTTTAAAAGGTCGCATGTAAGTTATTACCAATCCGGCAACCATATTTGCAATGGCGGATGATGAACCCAAAGAAAACAGAACTCCAATAAATACAGAGACTCCTTTGAAAATATTTGAATCAGAACCAGGCAAATAAGGAAATATTAAAACAAACATAAATGCATAGAGCAGGAATTTTACAATACTGTAGGTCGGCATTGCCCAATCGGCATGAAAGCCCGATATTTTTAGCTTTTCAGATTCAATTTCATGAAAAATATACTTTACAAAGCGTATTACATACTTCATTACAAAGTAAATAACGAGGATGCTGAACAGGTTGGGCAAGTATTCCCAAACAGCTACTAAAACCCCTTTGAATGGAGACCAGATAAGATGAAAAAGTGCATCTGCCCATGTGCGCGAGAATGGGAAGATGCTGAAAATAATGGGTAAGGTGATATAAAGTAAAACCGCATAAACGAACCAACGGAATATCTTTAATAAAAATAAAACAACTTGCAATTCCTGTTCAGCTGTTAAAAATGTATAATCCTTGTAGGCCAAGTTCTTAAGCCATTTATCTTTTTTAGAGTTGATAAATAATAAAAGTTTTGAATAACCTTTGCCAACCAGCCAAATCATTAACCAAGCAATCCCAATTACGAGTAGTACCAGACCAATCCTTGCAATAAGTTTTAACCAGCTATTCTGATTTTTAGCTTCAACTATGGATTTTTTTATGGTTTCTTTTAATGATTGGGCTAATTCGGGCATGCTTTTACCATGCCATATTGCATCGTTCTCTGAAATACTCATTATTATAATATCGCCATAAACAATATCGAGGGTGTTTTCCGATTTCATGACCAGAATAGAATCAACTTTTAAAAAATCATCTTCGTAAAGTTTTTCTATTTTTCTACTTATGTTTATTGCTCTCTCTTTCGGGGTTGATGCTCCAATTTTTGAGTAGATAAGAAAAAGAGTGTCATTCATTGGCCCTATCACAGGATAACCTTTGGCGGTTTTACGTAACGATTCAATATATGCTTTTTTATCTTCTATTCTTTTTTTCTCCTTTTCTTCAATTGATTTTAGCTGTTGCAGCAATTCTTCTTTTTGAAGGTTGTCAGTTGTTTTCAATTTAAGTAGTTGAGATTCCAATTCAGCCTTTTTAATCGAATCAGCAATTCGCTGTTGCTCAACTTCGGCAAGTTTTTGGTTTAACTCATGCAATACGATATTATTCAGGGAGTCTTTACCTTGAACTAAAACATCAGTTTGCCCATAAGATGCAATGCTGAATGTGAGCATAAGCAACGTTGCTATTTTTTTTAATAAGTTTTTCATAATAGCAATTTTAGACTATAAAATTACAAAAAAAAGGTTTGTTGGCTTATTCCTCTATCATCATTTTTCATCTTATTTGTCTAGTCCTGATATACGGGATAGGCAGTATCGAGAAATCTCATTAAAAAGTGAATGAAGGTACAAAGTGATGCTTCGGCTAGCTCAGCATGACATCAGGGCTAAATTCTCTTCTGCTAACAACCATCAACCATCAACTATCAACTAAACTGGTATCACAGAGTTACACAGCGTAACACGGTGTTACACAGAGCGTATGGCGTGGCATTCTCGAACAACGAAGAACGCTTTCAGCCCCGTAGGGGCGTAATATTTGTATCTCCATGGCCACTCCCTCACGAGCAGCGATGCACACAATGACATTCCAAAGTTCAATACTGAAACGTTGCATCGCAAAGGAAAAAAAACATTGTTCACGCACGTTTGTAAACGCATGCGACATACGCCACTCCGCCGGGTTACTTTCAGTAAATGTGGTAAAAAATCCTCATGTTCAGGCAAGTGAAAAAAACTTTTTATGTCCGGCTGAAGCGCTGCGTTTGGCATGTACTCTGCTCAACCTCTTTATTAAACGAGTCCGCAGACGCGCTCTAACACAGGGGATTGTGGGCTATTTACAGTCAAGGAATATTTAACTTTGTTACAGATAAAAATCTTTGTATACCTCTTTATTAATCCCAATGGCTAAATTATGTGTTGGCAATTATCTATAGTTCATAAATGCTATAATCTTCATTTTCTAAAACCTTTCTATAGCGATTTAGTGAAGTTGCAGTTCCAAAGCTTCTTTTTAAAATTACAATATATTTAAGTCCCTTGCCTTTCAATGACATAATATATTCTTCATCCCTTATTTTATCATTAGTATTAACCCAACCCTTTCTATGTGCAAAATACATTGGTGTTGGATAACTACCACTATTAATTATTATTAAATCATTCCGAAACGACATGCTATCAAGGTCTTTTTCTAGATTTAACAAATGCATGTCTTTTTCTTTAATTCTAAAATCATGTTGTTGATTAGCAATGCCTTCTACTGATATTGCAATCAATAAAATTATGGCTAATTTTGAATACTTAATTTTGGATAAGCCATAGCCTGCAACCAGAGCCATTACTGGAACGAATGGAATTATATAATAGTTGTGATGTGAAAATGTAAATCCAGCTTTGAGTATAATTATGGAGAAACTTATAAAAGTCAGTATAAACAAATATAAAATCTTCGAATCACTTTTTATAAATGAATAACCTAATCCAAACAAAAAAACACCAAAACCTATAAATTTCAATGCAGTATCATAAAATTTACTCAACGTTTCGTTTATGTTCAGTAAAATTTCATTAAAACCTTGACTAATCCCCTTTCCCATGAAGAAATGCCAAAATCCGTATTTATCAACAAGATAAGGTACCCAATAGTAGTACCAGACAATTACAGGTAAAACCCCAATTAACGAGACAGTAGAAAAAATTACTTTTCTTTTTATCGGAATACTCCTATCGAAAAGAAAAAAAACAAAAATAACAAGTAAGAAACCTGAGGGCAGTTTTGATAATACTCCCAAAGGCATTAATACTCCATAACAAATTAAATTCAAAGAATTATTCTTACTTAAAGTATTTTCCAAATAATTACTCCCAAAAAAAATACTTGCAGTTATTAATGACATGGAAAAAGTATCCGGCATTATTTTTCTCGAAAATTGAAACCATATAGAAACAGCTAATACTATCGTAGAAGGGAAGGCAACTTGCTCGGAAAAATATTTCCTTATGAGTTTGTAAAAGTAAAAAAGTCCTATACTAGAAATAATCAAATTTATTAAACGTCCATACCAATGTTGATAACCAAAAATCTTAGCTATTATGTAAATCAAATAATTTAGCAATGGAAATTCCATTCCAGTAATACCTGATTTTTCCCCCGCAATATCAATTCTTGGATAAAAAATATTGTTGTCAACTTCCAGGAAGTTTCTTGCAACCATAATAACGGTAGTCTGTCGCCAATTATGTCCAACCTCCAAGGGTGGATTTGTGATACCAATCAGTCTGATGATGAATAATACAAATATCCAGAATCGTATATCCTTCAATGTTTTTCTTGTAATCATCTATTTTTCAGTATTGTTCTTAAATTGTTGCCAACGTTTGACAATATGGCCAGTAAGGGATTGCGGGCGATTCCCTATCACGGTACACGTAAAGTTGAATCGGGCTACAAACCTTCGCATACCACTGAAACCCTTATTGGCTATATTGTGTGTTGGCTACAGTGTTTATTCTATCGTTCGTTTAAAATATTGTCCACTCGTCGCTATGAATGGCTTTTTGACGTTTTTAAAATGAAACGAATTTAACGTCTTTTCATCGTCTATCCAAAGTTCTTCCAATGCTGGAAACTGAGATAAATCAAGCTGTTTTATTTGTGTAGATTTAATATCAAGCTTTTTCAAATGTGGCAAAACAATTTTGTTATCTATTGAATTTATTGGATTTACGTCAATAATCAACTGCTCTAATCTTTCAAGTTTTGATAAACTTATTGGTAATGTTGATAATTTAGATTGTCCAATTTGTAAAAACCTTAGATTTTTCAGCTGTGATAACAATTCTATTGTATCTTCTAAATCCAATTTGTCTTGTTGTCTAAAGTTCACTACACTTAAATGTTGAAGCTTAACTATTTTTCTTGGTAATTTTTCTATTTTAACTTGATAGCAATCAAATATGTTCTCAATTTCATCTCCATATCTCATAAAAGCATATGAAATCATACCAACTTTAGGCTTAACTAAGTAATAATTTTTCCGTATCACTTGTGCAAAAACCAAATATTCACCTAAGTCAATAGAAGAATGTTCAAATAGCTCTTTTCGATAATATTCTTGATTTTTAAGATAACTCGATTTCCAATTTTCCTTGACTTTTAATATCAAGTCAGTTGGTGCAGATTTTTCAAAAAGATTCTGGGCTAATTTCCTTATTTTAGAATCTCGATGAAAATTAGCCAAATTCAATATGTATGATAGTATGGGTTTATTAATCACTGATTCATTTAAACGATTCAAACAATTAATAACTATAGAATCATCTTCGCTTATTAGTAAATCAAATATCTCGTCTACGTTAATCATAATTTGTGTAGTAATTGTCTTGTTAACATTGTAGCCAACTAGTTTATATGCGCTACTTTGTTGCGCCTTATTTCCATTTTTGGATGTATAGGCGCTATAAAATAGCGTTTTATTGTTAGAACAAATATAAAAAATTTTTCACAAATAATCACGCGGACTTTTAAATCCTTTGCATTCCATTTTCACTAACAATTGAGGTTGTTCTTTTATGATTGATAGTGAGTTTTGTAGAACGCAGATTTCGCTGATTTAATTGATTTACACAGGATAAATTAACCAAACACCAAACACTAAACTCAATCTCCCCTGCACACTGCACACTGCACACTGTACACTGCACACTATATTTCCATTACCCGCAACAGCTGCAACCCTTTTGCCCCTTACTCTCCTGCTCCTGTAAGGGTGGGCATTTTACGCTGCCGTATGAGCAGAATACACAGCAGTCGCCAGGCTTGGGTTTTAGCAGCTTCCCGCAGTTGGTGCATTCGTAAAAGTACTGGCAGGTGTCGGTAGGCATGGTTTCAACCTTGCTATATCCACAATACGGGCATGTGATGGTTGATTGCAGGATTATATTCATACTAACATAGAATTATTTTTTGAACGTAATGTTCTCAATTTTGTTCAATATTTATAGGTTTGGTTAGATACCAATACAATATTGCTTAAACCCACAGTTGCAAACCTTAACCGTTAGGGCTATCTTTGAAAATAAAAATTTTATAGCATGAAGTGGTTTAACCGTTTATTTATCAGCATTTTACTGCTTGTTGCAGCATTTACGGCTTTCGCACAGCGGCAGGTAACAATTAAAGTGCTTCAAACCAGCGATGTGCATGGTACTCTTTTCCCATACGATTTCATTAGAAATACTCCAACCGATGGTAGTTTGGCGCGTGTTTACACATACGTGAAGCAGGAGCGCAACAATCCCAACCAGCAGGTAATTCTGCTCGATAATGGCGATATTCTTCAGGGTCAACCCACTGTTTACTACTCCAACTTTATCGATAGTACAAATCCGAATATTGTTTCGCAGATGTTGAACTACATGGGTTACGATGCCGCTACGGTTGGAAACCACGATATTGAGACTGGCCCTGGGGTTTACCGAAAGGTGGAACGGGAATCGAATTTCCCTTGGCTGGCGGCCAATGCGGTTAGCACAACCACCGGCAAGCCCACCTTTAAGCCATACGTGGTGTTGGAACGCAATGGTATTAGGATTGCAGTGCTTGGCCTCATAACGCCGGGCATCCCCAAGTGGCTCCCAAAAATTCTTTGGCCCAACATGCAGTTCAACGATATGGTTGAGTCGGCCAGGTATTGGGTGAAATACATTCAGAAAAAGGAGAAGCCACAGGTAATCATTGGCTTGTTCCATTCCGGGCACGACACTTCGTATGGTGGAGCCGATGCAGCCGAGAGCCATAACGAGAACTCATCGCAGCTAGTTGCGCAGCAGGTACCCGGATTTGACATGGTGCTCATTGGGCACGATCACGACCGGGTTGCCCGTAAGGTTATTAACGCAAATGGCGACTCGGTGCTTATACTTGACCCCGGCGCCTCGGCACGCTTACTCTCTGAGGCTACCATTACCCTGAACCTGAATAAGCGGGGTAGGGTTGAGTCAAAATCCGTTACCGGTAGGTTGGTTGAGATGAAAAACTATGAACCCGACCCTGATTTTATGAACCAGTTCTCAGATTTTTACAAGCGGGTGAACGACTTTGTGAGCAGGCCCATTGGAACAATTACAGAGACTATATCGAGCGCAAATGCCTATTTTGGGCCAACCGCATTCATGGACTTGATTCACGATGTTCAGCTCAACATTTCCGGTGCCGATATATCGTTTGCCGCACCACTCTCATTCGTTTCAAAAGTCGACTCGGGTACAATTACCGTTAGCGATATGTTTAAGCTGTACCGTTTTGAGAATTTCCTTTACACCATGGAGCTAACCGGTAAGGAGATTGATGGATTCCTGGAGCACGCGGCATCGCTTTGGTTTAATACCATGACAGGTGCTGATGACAATTTGCTACGATTCAAGGAAGAGAATGGCAGGAAACGTCTATATGCCAACTACTACAACTTCGATTCTGCAGCGGGTATCTACTACACCATCGACGTTAGTAAGCCTGCTGGTGATAGGGTTACCATTACTGGAATGGCCAATGGCTTGCCCTTTGATGAGAATAAAACCTACCGGGTGGCCATAAACTCGTACCGAGGGAATGGTGGAGGTGGCCATTTAACTGAGGGCGCTGGCATACCTCACAATAAGCTTCAACAGCGTGTTGCGAAATCAACCGACAAGGATTTAAGGCTTTACATGATGAAGTATATTGAGGGTCAAGGCAAAATTAGCCCGCAGTGCCATAACTACTGGACTATTGTTCCTGAACCCTGGGTAAAGGCAGCCATGGAGCGCGACAAGAAAATTCTTTTCAGTAACAGGCCAAACGACTAATTCCCATGAACTTTTACGATACCGTTAAACAGTTTGACGATGGCCGGATGCTCCCGCTTGTGGAGGAGTTTTATACCCTACAGGGTGAGGGCTATCAGACTGGTAGGGCTGCATACTTCATTCGCATTGGTGGTTGCGATGTGGGTTGTTCCTGGTGCGATTCCAAGCTGTCGTGGAACCCGGAGGTATTCCCTCCCGTTAGGGTTGATGAAATAGTTGAGCGGGCAGCAAGTTTTCCTGCAAAAGCAGTTGTGGTTACCGGAGGTGAGCCAACCCTTTACCCGCTCGATTATCTATGCACTGAACTCAAGAAGCGGGGTGTTCAAACCTTTATTGAAACTTCCGGGGCCTATACCCTTACCGGCCAATGGGATTGGATTTGCCTATCGCCTAAAAGGCAGCAGCCACCCACTGAGGGCATTCACATGATGGCCGATGAGCTAAAAGTAATAGTATCCACTCCTGCCGACTTTGAATGGGCTGAGGAGAATGCCGCCAAGGTAAAAGCAACCTGCCAGCTTTTTCTCCAGCCTGAGTGGAGCGTTTACAATCAAATTATTCCGGCCATTGTTGACTACATTATGCTCCATCCCAAGTGGCGAGTTTCGCTTCAGGCGCATAAGTTTATGAGGATACCTTGAGGGTAAATCCAAGGCAGAGGTGTGCCTGAATTATTTTATAGGGTAAGTGTTGTGTTAAAAACTTAGGGCATTTTAAATCTAATGAAAAAAAAATTAATTTTGCTTATTAACCTAAGTATATGAGCGAAAATATTAAAAAGTTTGGAACAGCGCCAGTGTTCTTCACTGCTTTTTCCACTATTCTTGGCGCAATACTTTTCTTGCGATTTGGTTTTGCAGTAGGTACACTGGGTTTTTTTGGTGTGATTTTAATCATTTTGCTTGGACATATGGTTACTATTCCCACCTCGTTTGCCATATCGGAATTAGCCACTAACAAACGTGTAGAAGGGGGAGGGGAATATTTCATTATATCAAGGTCATTCGGTTTAAATATAGGTGCAACCATTGGAATTGCGCTATACCTCTCTCAGGCCATTAGTGTTGCCTTCTATGTGATTGCTTTTACTGAATCATTTCAGTTTTTATTTGATTTTATCGAAAAAACATATGGCTTTTCGCTACCCAGACAGGCAGTAAGTTTGCCGTTAATGTTGCTGTTGAGTTATGTAATACTTAAAAAAGGAGCAAACCTTGGAGTAAAAGCGCTATACGTTGTAGTAGGAATATTAACCCTATCACTTATCTTGTTTTTTCTAGGTAAAGGTGAAACCGTTTCAGGAGTTGATCTAAATATTTTTAATGAACCGCTTAGGAATGTTGACCAATTTTTTGTGGTGTTTGCAATCATATTTCCTGCCTTTACAGGAATGACTGCAGGAGTTGGATTGTCAGGCGACCTTAGAAACCCTGCAAAGTCAATTCCAATAGGGACCATTTCTGCTACCATTGGGGGAATGATAGTTTACTTTTTCATTTCATATAAGCTGGCAAGCTCAGCTTCACCCGAAGCATTGATTGGTAATCAGTTTGTGATGAGCGATATTGCCCTGTTGGGATGGTTATTTATACCATTAGGTTTGGCTGCATCAACGCTTTCGTCGGCTTTGGGATCTGTGATGGTTGCTCCAAGAACCTTGCAAGCCTTGGCTTTGGATAAAACTTTTCCTGTAAAGCAGGTTAACTCCTGGTTAGGTAAGTCCCGCGACGAAGATAATGAGCCATACAATGCATCTTTAATCACTTGTATTATTGCATTGTTTTTTGTTGCAATTGGCGATGTTAATATGGTTGCCCAAATTATTTCGATGTTTTTCTTAATAACTTATGGCACTTTATGCTTAATCTCCTTTTTGCATCATTTCGGTTCATCTCCATCGTATCGTCCTTCCTTTAGGTCAAAGTGGTATATTTCACTTGTTGGATTTGTTACCTCGGTTTGGGTAATGTTAAAAATAAGCATGGTGTACACCCTTCTGGCCTTAGGTATTATAGTATTACTGTACATTTATATTGACAATGTTCATAAGAATCGTAAAGGGCTTTCTTCAATTTTTGCAAATACCATTTTTCAGATAAATAGACGCTTACAGATTTATTTACAGAAGAGCAATTTGGTTCGTTCCATATCTGACTGGCGACCAAGCGTTATTTGCATTTCAAAGGATTCGTTTGTTCGTAATAATGCATTTTTGTTAACTAACTGGATATCATACAAGTATGGTTTTGGTACATACTTGCATCTTATAGATGACTATTTCTCAAAAGCCTCATATCTAAAATCCCAGGAAGAGCTTAAACGGCTCATCCATAACTATGGCGACAATAGCCACGTTTACATTGATACGCTAATCTCACCATCGTACACATCTGCTATTGCCAATTCCATTCAAATGCCAAGCATTTCAGGAATGGAAAACAATATGGTCATTCTTGAATGCCTGAAGGATGATGCTGACGAGATGGATAAGATAATTGAAAATCTTAATTTGATTAACGCAGGCAATTTTGATATAGCGATTTTAACTTCCAGCAATAAACCTATAATTTATAAGAATGGGATTCATATCTGGATAAAAACAACCGATGCTGATAACGCTAACTTAATGATAATTTTGGGATTTATTCTGCTTGGCCACCCCGATTGGCATGGGGCCGACATTAAAATCTTTGATTTATGCAAGAAAAGCGATGTGGCTGAAACCCGAAGACAAATGAAGGAGCTGATAGATAAAGGACGACTACCCATCACTCCTCAAAATGTTAAAATTATCGTTGAAGAGCAAGATAAGTCGAATAAGGATGTTATCAACCAATACTCAGTAGATGCAGGATTAGTAATTGTGGGTTTTAACCGTGAGAGTATTAAAAATCAAGGCAAATCAATATTTGAAGGCTATGATAATTTGGGGAATGTGTTGTTTGTTAACTCATCAATAAATAAGATAATTGAATAGTCATCTCAGGTAAGCTGTTTTTTACGTTCGAGGGAATGTTCGCTAAATTCAATTATTGAGAAAATGTGGGAAAAGAATGATTTGTTATATATTCGCAAACCAAGTGGTTTAACTTTTAATCCATTAGTTTTTAAGTTCTTTTACTGATACAGTTAGTTTATCAAAGTGTTCTAAATGAACTCATCGTTAACCATATTGTTTTTAGGGATAATTATTTTTTTGGCCCACTGGTTTTCCGGGATTTTTGACCGGAAAGGGATTCCCGATGTACTACTTTTGATGCTTGTGGGTATCCTATTTGGCCCTATCCTAAAATTGGTAAAACACGATGATTTTGGAATTGCCGGGCCCATGTTCACATCGTTAACGCTGGTAATCATACTTTTTGAGGGTGGAATTGGTTTGAATATAAGCGAGTTAAGGAAATCGTTGGGAGGTTCGCTAACGCTTACGGCAATAAACTTTGTTGTAACTACCATTGCTGTATCAATTCTATCATACATGCTGTTTCATCTTTCCGTATTAGAATCGCTAACACTTGGTGCAACTCTGGGTGGAACCTCATCGGCAGTGGTTATTCCCATGGTAAGGCAGATATCGATGCAGGAGATATCCAGAACCTATCTGGTATTAGAGTCGGCATTAAGCGACGTGCTTTGCATTGTGTTTGCACTTGCTATTATCGAGGGAATTAGTGGTGGAGAGGTTCAGCCAGGATTAATAGTTGGTAAAATAATTTCATCGTTTGTTCTTGCATCGTTTGTTGGTTTTGCTTCAGCCGTGGTTTGGGCTGTTCTGCTAAACCGGATGCGCTCAATCAAAAACTCCATTTTTACTACGCCGGCTTTTGTTTTTATAGTTTACGGATTGGCTGAGATATTAGGATATAGCGGGGCTATATCATCGTTGGTTTTTGGAATAACCCTTGTTAATACCGAGCAGCTTAGGGGCACGTTTCTAAACAAGTATTTGCCACAAAATCCTGTTTCGCTCAACGAAACCGAAAAGATCTTCTTCTCGGAGATAGTTTTTCTGCTTAAAACCTTCTTCTTCGTATATATAGGCATATCAATTCGGTTCGATAATCTGATGATTCTGGGGCTAGGTTTGTTGGTTGCAATATCGCTTTACATACTCAGAATTCCGGTGGTAAGGCTTACTGCCCATAATGGAATTCAGGTTGCTGATAAGGTTACCATGTCGGTAATGATTCCAAAAGGGTTAGCCGCTGCTGTACTGGCGGGAATACCGTTGCAAAAAGGGATTCCGGGAGGACAGGTCATCCAGGACTTAACTTACTCTATCATCCTAATTACAATCATACTTACTAGCGTGCTAATTCCTCTTTTAGGTCGAAATAAAAGATTAAACGCTATTTACGGTTGGTTTTTTAGGATTCGGTTTAATAAACGTTAAGCAACTCCCTGGTCATTAAAAAAAATCTTAGTTTTACAATCATTTTTTTACTTTTGCTTAATTTTTTATTGCAAATATGGAACAGCGCGAATTTTACGTTGAGCTGCTAAACAAGCACGTTTCAAATCCTAAAATGATAGCCCATTGCCTGGCTTCGGAAGCCGTGTTGCGCGAGCTGGCCCGGAAGTTTGGTGAGGATGAGGATGTTTGGGGTATAGCCGGTTTGCTTCACGACTTGGATGTTGAAATAACCAACGCCGATCCTAAAAGCCATGCGCTGGTTGCTGCTGAAATGCTTCAAAATGTATTGCCAGCCGAGGCTGTTGATGCCATTAAAATGCACAACGAGGAGGCAACAGGCATGCCTCGTACAACTCGTTTCCAGCATGCCCTGGCCGCCGGCGAAACCATAACCGGCCTAATATTTGCCACGGCCTTAGTTTATCCCGATAAAAAAATTGCAAGCGTTAAGCCAAAGTCAGTGGTAAAACGTATGAAGGAAAAACAGTTTGCAGCCTCTGTAAACCGCGATACAATAATGGAGTGCGAAAGGATTGGGCTTAGCCTGGATGAGTTTGTTCAGCTCTCCCTAAACGCTTTAATACCAATTGCGCCAACTTTAGGTTTTTAATGGTTCGATAATGAATATTGATTTAGTACTTCCTCTGGTAATTGATGCTGCCCAAAGGGCAGGTGAGTGGGCTTTGTCCGAAAGGGAAAAGTTTACAGCCGAAATGGTTGAGGTGAAGGGAAAGCACAACTTTGTTTCGTATGTCGATAAGCATTGCGAGGCCATGCTGGTTGAAACATTGGGCAAAGCGCTTCCGCAAGCCGGTTTTATTGCCGAGGAGGGAACCGGTAGCAAAAATTCCAGCGGTTTAAACTGGATAATCGATCCGCTCGATGGCACCACAAACTACATTCATGGGCTATCGCCTTTTGCTGTAAGCATTGCATTGATGGACAATGATAGGGTTGTTCTTGGTGTAGTGCATGAGGCAAGCCTAAGGGAATGCTTTTGGGCAACCGAAAGTGGTGGTGCTTACCTTAACGGAAACCCCATTAAGGTAACAACTACACAAAAGGTAAACGATTCGCTTATTGCAACTGGTTTCCCGTACTACGATTACTCCCGCATCAGCCCCTTTTTCCAAACCATGGATTACTTCATGCGCAACTCGCACGGCTTACGCCGTCTGGGTTCAGCTGCTACCGACCTGGTTTACGTTGCTTGTGGCCGTTTCGATGCGTTTTACGAGTATGGCCTCAGCCCCTGGGATGTTGCTGCTGGTGCTTTTATTGTTGAAAGGGCTGGTGGTAAGGTGTGCGATTTTAAGGGCGGAAATAGTTACATTTTTGGAGGTGAAATAATTGCAACTAATTTAAACATTCATCAAGAGTTTACATCCGTAATTCGCGGTATTATGTTTGGCTAGCCTATGAGAAAAGTGATTCATGCCATATCGTTCTACACTTTTAGTATACTAACATTCCCTTTCAAATTCATGCCCTTGCGCTGGCTTTATGGGATATCGGATATCATGTACCTTATCATTTATAAAATTATAGGGTATAGGGTTGATGTTGTGAAAAAAAACCTGAAAAATTCTTTCCCTCAAAAAACAGAAAGTGAGTTGCTGGAAATTGAAAGGAAGTTTTACCGCCACTTCTGCGATTTGTTTGTGGAGCAGTTTTACATTCTGCATGCCAATGCTAAAAAAGCCAAACGGTTATGTAGTTTTAAAAATTTAGAGCAACTTGACCGGTATTACAATGAAAACAAAAGCATTGTTGTGGCTGGCGGACATTATGGGAATTGGGAATTGTATGGTTTGTTTGGGCTTTTTTTAAAGCATCAAGTTTTTGGTGCATATAAACCATTAGCTAATAAGTACTTTGAGAGTTTTGTAAATGCTTCGCGAGAGCGATTTGGTGCGCTGGCTGTTCCCATGAGAGACACTCCCAGAACCGCAATGCAATTTGCCAGGGAAGGGAAACTATTCTTTCTGGGATTAATCGCCGATCAAACCCCAGCTAAGGGCGAAATAAGGTACTGGACAACCTTTTTAAACCAGGATACACCTGTTTTCCTGGGTACCGAGAAGATTGCCAAGAAACTCAACCAGCCGGTTTTCTTCTGCAACATGCGAAAGCTTAAAAGGGGTTTCTATGAGGTTGAACTTGAACTCTTAACCGATAAACCTGCTGAAACCAAGCCCTACGAAATAACCGAAATGCACGTAAGAGCATTAGAGCGATTGATTAACGAGGCTCCTGAATACTGGCTTTGGTCGCACCGACGCTGGAAACACTCCCGTAACTTAACTCAAACTCCCAATGAGCAGTAGTAAAGTTGCGGTGGTTATTCTGAACTGGAATGGGGAACATTTCCTGAAAAAGTTCCTTCCTACGCTTATTGAGAACACTCCAAGGTCTCAGGTTGAAATAGTGGTTGCCGACAATGGTTCAACCGATGGCTCGCTTTTGATACTTAATGATTACCCAACGGTTCGGACAATTCTGCTCGATAAAAACTTTGGTTACACCGGTGGATACAACCGTGCCCTTAGCCAGGTAGAGGCTCAGTATTACGTGCTCCTGAACTCCGATATAGAAGTACCCAGTGGATGGTTGGAGCCCATGGTTACATTTATGGATAAAAACCCCCAAGTGGCCGCGTGCGCTCCTAAGCTAATTGATTTTAACCACAAGGAATACTTTGAGTACGCTGGGGCAGCAGGAGGTTTTATCGATCTGTTTGGTTATCCATTCTGCCGGGGACGTATCCTTTCCGAGATTGAGGCCGACAATGGCCAGTACGACGATCCCATGCCAATATTCTGGGCAAGCGGAGCTTGCATGATGGTTCGCTCATCATGTTTCTGGGAGGCTGGAGGTTTCGATGACGATTTTTTTGCCCACATGGAGGAAATTGATTTGTGCTGGCGCTTGCAGAATAGGGGCTACATAATTTACTCCATTCCCAGCTCGGTGGTTTACCATGTTGGAGGGGGAACACTGCCTAACAATAACCCCTTCAAGCTTTTCCTGAACTACAGGAATAACCTCTCCATGTTGCATAAAAACCTTTCACTTAGGGCGCTCCTTGTGGTTATCCCTATAAGAATGGTGCTTGATATTCTTTCGGCTTTTGTTTACCTTGTTAATGGTCGCCTTTCGTTTACTAAAGCTGTGTTTAAGGCTCACAAACAGTATTTAGCCAACATCTCTACTTTAAATAAGAAACGGAAACTCCTTAAACCTTTCAATCAGGCTACCCGCTACAGGGGATTAATTCTAGTTGATTTTTTCATACTCCGTCGTCGTAAATTTTATAGCTTGCCAATTTCTGGTAACAATTATTAACCATTGAAAAACCCATATTTCAAACGATTGTTCCAATCGCTTTGTCATTTATCACATGTAAAAAACGAACATTTAGTTAGATATTGTCGTTAATAGGTATATATTTGCATCTTGGATATCGATGCATTGCCTTTAGAGTTTCACGTAACACACATTTATGGTTTCATTTAAGAAGTTAACAATCAGGGATATACTGTTCCGTTCGCGAATGGCATATTACAACAGGCCATCATTAGCATTTGTTGGTCAGGAGCCTGTAACCTATGCCGATATGGCAGTAATAGTCCGAAATGTTTCGGGCATGCTAAACACCCTTGGTATAGGCAAAGGCGATAAGGTGGCACTAATTGGCGAGAATAGCCCCAACTGGGGAATGGCCTACCTTGCCATTACATCAATGGGTGCTGTAGTGGTGCCAATTCTTCCTGACTTTTCGGGGCACGAGATGGAAAGTATTATTAACCATAGCGAAGCTAAGGTTGTTTTTGTCTCAGCCAAGCTATATGGCCAACTCGATAGAAAGAACATTCCGGGTGTAATTGCTTACATACTAATCAATAACCTGCAGCCCTTTGACGAGAGCGTTACCACGCCTACGGCTGGTATGCCTTACGAAACGCCAAAGGCTATTGTGAATGTTGATTACTGCGATTGCGAACTACCTCGCCCCGATGAGGATGACCTTGCAGCAATTATTTACACATCGGGTACTACTGGTCGCCCCAAGGGTGTAATGCTCACCCATAAAAACCTGGTGTCAAACGTACTATCAACCCTGATGATACAGGAGGTAAACGAAAACGACAGGTTGTTATCCATCCTTCCGCTTTCGCATACCTACGAGTGTACGATAGGCTTCTTAATACCCATGGCAACCGGGGCATCGGTTTACTATCTGGATAAGCCGCCTACACCAGCCGTACTTATTCCCGCCATGCAGGCTGTTAAGCCTACCATGTTGCTTTCAGTACCCTTAGTAATTGAAAAGATTTACAAGAATAAGATCAAGCCTGAACTTACATCAAGCTCTCTCAAGCGAAAACTTTACAGCTTTACCCCTACCCGCAAGCTGCTTCACCGGATTGCAGCAAAAAAACTCCATAAAACATTTGGTGGGGAGCTTCACTTTTTTGGCATTGGTGGTGCAAAGCTGTCGTTTGAGGCGGAACGCTTTCTGAACGAGGGTCGTTTCCCGTATTCCATTGGTTACGGTATGACCGAAACATCGCCACTTTTAACGGGAAGTTCACCAAAGCTGGTTAGGTTCCGTACAGCAGGTTTTTCCATTCCCGGACAGGAACTTAAGTTGCTAAACCCTAACCCACATACAGGGGAAGGCGAGATAATTGTAAGGGGTGCCAATGTTATGGTTGGCTACTACAAGGATCCTGAACTTACCCAAACCATGTTTATTGACGGTTGGCTCCGTACCGGCGACTTAGGGTATATTGACAGCGATGGATACGTTGAAATTCGTGGACGCTCAAAGAATATGATCCTTACCGCTTCCGGCGAAAACATTTATCCCGAAGAGATTGAAGACGTAATCAACAAGCATGAGTTTGTGCTTGAATCGCTGGTTTACGAACTTCGTGGAAAACTTGTGGCTCGTGTCCACCTGAACAAGGAAGCACTTGAGAAATATTACGAGAATCTTAAACACTCTGCCAAGGATTGGCAACACAATGCTGAGGAGCATACCCGAAAGGTGTTAGACGAAATAATGAACTACGTAAATGCTAAGGTTTCAAAGTTTTCCCGTTTGAATCATATTGTTGAGCAACAGGAACCCTTTGTAAAGACCCCTACACAAAAAATTAAACGATTCCTTTACAAGGAGTAGAATTCACTCTTGAAGTAAAAGTCAAAGGCTGCCAGTGGCAGCCTTTGATGTTCAAAATGGGTTAATGTGCGTCACCTAAGCTTACTAGTGTTTAGGCAATAAGGCTAAACCTGAATGGTTAAAAACAGATTTTGGCCGTTCCCTTAGGTTGTAATCCGAGGCCATGGATTCGGCATAGGCACCACAAGAATGGACAACAAGCAAATCGCCACGTTCTGTATTGGGGAGGTTTACCTGCTCGCCAAAACAATCGGTTGTTTCGCAAATTGGCCCAACCACATCGTAGGTGGCAATAGTAGGGTATTCAATTTTACTTATGTTCTCAATGCGGTGTATGGCGCCATAGAGTGCCGGACGGATTAGGGCATTCATTCCAGCATCTACAATGGCAAAGTTTCGCGATTTAGTAGTTTTGGTATACAGCACTCGGGTGTATAGCTGGCCACATTGGCCAACCAATGAGCGGCCAAGCTCAAAATGGATAGTTTGCTCCTTTCCGGGGTTGAGCCACTGGTTGATGGTTTTGAAATACCCTTCAAAGTCAGCTATCCTATTAATCGAGGGATTGATATAGTCAATTCCCAAACCTCCACCCAGGTTTAGGTAAGGAAGTGCTTTGCTTTGTAACCTTTCCTGAATACGGTTTACCTCAAGGGCTAGGTTCTTGAACACTTCCATGTTCATTATCTGTGAACCAATATGAAAGTGTAGTCCAACCAGGTTGATATTCTTATACTTATTTGCAGAGTTTAATATCAAACTTGCCTCTTCCGCACTCATTCCAAACTTATTCTCTTTTAGTCCGGTGGTAATTGACTTGTGGGTGTTGGCGTCCACATTAGGGTTGATGCGAAGCGCTATACTGGCAGTTTTGTTCAACTTTTGTGCAATCTGTTCAATTACCTGAAATTCCTGAACCGACTCGCAATGGATGCATTGAATATTCTGCTCAATGGCATACTCTATTTCCCAATCGGTTTTACCAACTCCGGCAAACACAATGCCTTGGGGCTTAAATCCATTTTTCAAGGCAACTTTAATCTCGTTTCCGCTAACACAATCGGCGCCAAAACCCGCACCCGAAATGATCTTCAAAAGGGCAGGGTTGGCATTAGCTTTAAGTGCGTAATGAATAGTGTACCCATACCTTGTTGCTTGCGCAACTGCTGCGTTCAGTGTATCGTTCAGTAGCGCTAAATCATACTGGTAGAATGGAGTTTGCATGGCTAAAAGGGGTTTGCTTCAATGTTCTGGTGGGTTGAATCACTTACACTCACCGCCGGGAAAAGCTGCTGTAGCAACCTTAAGGCCTGAACCTTGTAGTGCGAATCAATCAGAAACGAGATATTGTTTACGCTTCCTCCGTAGGAGATCATCCGTATAGGTATCTCGCGCAGGCAATCGAAAACCATGGCTGCATAGCCCTTATGCGATGCTGGGAAATCGCCAACTACGCAAACAATGGTTTGGTTCCGTTCCACTTCCACCTGCGCAAATTGGCTTAAAACATTTACAATCTTTTCAAGGTTAATAGTGCTATCAATGGTAAGCGATATGGATACCTCCGATGTAGTAATCATATCGACTGGGGTTTTGTAAGTGTCAAAAACCTCAAAAACCCTGTGCAGGAAGCCGTAGGCTAAAAGCATCCGCGACGACTTGATGTTTATTGCTGTAATACCATCCTTTGCTGCCACTGCCTTTATCCCTTTCCGGTTCTTCATGGATGATATTACCGTTCCTTCGTCTATAGGGTTCAAAGTGTTCTTCAACACAACAGGGATATTCTTTACCTTGCAGGGTTGAATGGTTTGGGGGTGAAGTATTTTTGCGCCAAAGTAGGCAAGTTCGGCAGCCTCGTCGTACGATAGCTGTCGCAATGGGAAAGTATTTGTAACAAAGCGTGGGTCGTTGTTGTGTACCCCATCTATATCGGTCCAAATTTGCACCTCGTTTGCGTTCAGCACATTTCCAACAATGGCTGCGGTAAAATCGCTTCCACCTCGGCCCAAGTTATCAACCAACCCATTTGCATTGCGGCAAATAAAACCCTCGGTTACATAAATTTTTGCAAAAGGGTTATTTTGCATGAGGCGTTTTAGGTTCTGTTCAATGTAAAAGAAATCGGGCTCGCTATCCTTGTCAATCCTCATGTATTCCAGTGCAGGAATGTACGCGGCTCTTTTCCCCTGCTCTGTTAGTAGCATGTGGAATAGTCCTACCGATAGTTGCTCTCCTAGGGCAACTATATTCCGCGAATCGGTCTGGTTGAAGCCTTCAATCAATCTCGATAGAATCCGCAAAAACAGGTTGCTAATAAACTCTTCACCCCTTTTTCGGTACATTTTTGAATCAAATAGTCCGTCGGCGGTTTTTATGTGTTTGTCCTCAAGCTCTTTAGTTTTTTCAATTGCCTCGAGCATCTTACCCGACTGTGCCAGCTCTGTGATTTCCACTAAGCTGTTTGTAACTCCTGCCATGGCCGATAAAACCACTACAATGGGTTCATCGCCATTAAGCAGCTCGTTTACCTTTCTGAGCCTATCGGCATTACCAACCGATGTTCCGCCAAACTTTAAAACTTTCATTTTCTTTTTTTTGATTTTTTAGGGGTTTAACATAAAAAAAGGCCTGCAGGGCTCTGCAGGCCTAACACTCAATATCATTGTAATACTTTTATGCTGATTTTATCAATGCGTCAACGGCCTGCTTGTGGGTCTGTTTTTTCATGGTAATAACCATCTGTTTCATGCAAATGGTTTGCATGAAAAACTGTTTATTACTCATGGTATAGCAAGCCGAAAATTCCATTTTTGTGCTATTTTACTTTTGCAAAAATACTTTTTTTCTAATATCAAACCAGCTTTTAGGAAAAAATGTTTTTATTTTTTATGAAGCACTTTTGTGGGTACGATTGATAAATGTTACTTTTGTTGGCTAAAATTGATTGACAACAAGTTGACTAAATCTTTTCTTTATGAAAATTTCGCATAGCTGGCTTACGCAATACCTGAATGTGAGTAAAACACCTGATGAGATTTCAAAGATACTAACATCAATTGGATTAGAGGTTGAAAGCCTTGAGGCAAAGGAAACCGTTAAGGGTGGCCTTGCCGGAGTTGTGGTGGGTGAGGTTTTAACATGCGAAAAGCATCCCGATGCCGATAAGCTGAGCTTAACCACGGTAAACGTTGGTGCTGAGCAACCCTTAAGCATTGTATGCGGTGCGCCCAATGTGGCCAAAGGCCAAAAGGTACTGGTTGCAACCGTTGGAACTAAGCTGTATTTCAACGATCAGGAAATAGTAATTAAAAAGGCAAAACTTCGCGGTCAGCTCTCCGAGGGCATGATATGTGCCGAGGATGAGTTGGGTTTAGGCGATAGCCACGATGGTATAATGGTTTTACCTGCTGATGCTCCTGTGGGCATGCCTGCTGCTGATTACCTTAGGATTGAGAAAGATTACCAGTACGAGATAGGCTTAACCCCTAACCGAATTGATGCTGCCTCGCATTACGGTGTGGCTAGGGATTTAGCAGCTTTCCTTACCTACCATGAGAGCCCGGTTAAGGCCAATCTTCCTGATGTTTCCAGCTTTAAGGTTGATAACAACACGTTGCCCATACCCGTTGAGGTTTTGAACCCTGAGGCATGCCCGCGTTACTGTGGTATCACCATTAACGGGGTAAAGGTTGCCCCTTCGCCTGAGTGGTTGCAGAAACGATTACGCTCAATTGGGCTCAATCCCATTAATAATGTGGTTGATGTTACCAATTTCGTTCTGCATGAGGTTGGTCAACCACTCCATGCTTTTGATGCTGATGCCATTAAGGGCAACAAGGTGATTGTTAGAACCATGCCTGAGGGTACCCCTTTTGTTACCCTCGACGGAGTGGAACGCAAGCTATCAGCCGATGATTTGATGATTTGCAACGAGAGTGAGCCCATGTGTATTGCCGGTGTTTTTGGTGGGCTACATTCGGGAGTCACTGAAAAGACTACAAAAGTATTCCTTGAAAGCGCTTGCTTTAACCCTGTTTACGTCCGTAAAACCGGCCGTAGACACGATTTGCATACCGATGCCTCGTTCAGGTTTGAACGCGGTACTGACCCCAATATTACAATTTGGGCACTAAAGCGTGCAGCGCTTTTGATTAAAGAGGTTGCTGGCGGGACTATCTCGTCAGAGATTGTGGATGTAAATAGCAGTCCGGTTAACCACTTCGAGGTGGATTTCAACATCCACAGCGCATTGAGTTTAATTGGAAAGCAAATTCCCGAAGTTGATATCGAAAGAATTCTTGAGGGTCTTGAAATTAGGGTGCTTAAGAAAAATGGACAGCAGTGGCTTTTGGGAGTTCCTACATACAGGGTAGATGTTCGTCGTGAAGCCGATGTGGTTGAGGATATTCTCAGGATTTACGGCTATAATAACGTTGAAATAGGCGCAAAGGTTAATGGAACATTAAGTTACACCAAAAAGCCCGATAGTCTTCAGATGCAGAACATTGTATCGGACTACCTTTCGTCAAATGGTTTTGCTGAAATTATGTGCAACTCGTTGACAAAGGGCGGTTACTATGAAGGGCTGGCTACTTTCCCCGGGGTAAACTCAGTTAAGATTCTTAACCCCCTAAGCAACGAGCTGAATGTTTTACGCCAAACACTCCTTTTTGGAGGGCTCGAGAGCATTCAGCGAAACATTAATTTCCGTAATCTAAACCTTAAACTCTACGAGTTTGGGAACTGCTATGTATTCAAGCCCGAAGTAAAATCGCAGAAACCGCTTGATAAGTACTCGGAGCATTTTAGCATTGGCATTTGGTTAACTGGCGAAAATTTAAAGGAACACTGGATGACCAAGCCAGAAAAGCAGAATTTTTATCACCTGAAGGGTTATGTTCATTCTATACTATCGCGCTTTGGTTTTAGTATTGATAGAATTGACGTATCTGAAGCTCCTTGTGATATTTACGCTTATGGATTAACTTACAAGGCACAGGGTAAGCATCTTGTTACTTATGGAATGGTAAGCCCAGAAATACTCAGGCAATTCGATATAAAGACCGATGTTTTCTTTGCCGAGATAATGTGGCTGCCTTTAATGGACATGATTGCAGAAAGTAAAATTCAGTACCAGGAATTACCCAAGTTTCCTGAGGTTCGTCGCGATTTAGCTTTGCTAATCGATTCATCGGTTAAGTATGAGCAAATCCGAAAGCTAGCCTTTGAAACCGAGCGCAAGCTCCTAAAAAGCGTAAACCTTTTCGATGTTTATCAAGGAAAGAATATACCGGAGGGGAAGAAGTCGTATGCAATTAGCTATATCCTTCAGGACGAAAGTAAAACCCTTACCGACGAGCAAATAGATAAGACAATGAAGCGCCTAATAGATGTTTACGTTAGGGAGCTTGGTGCGCAAATCCGTTAAAAGGAAGCTATGGCCAAAATTGAATTGGTGTTAGGCGATATAACCCAAATGGATGTTGATGCCATTGTAAATGCGGCAAACGAGTCGTTGTTGGGGGGTGGAGGTGTTGATGGAGCTATACATCGTGCTGCCGGGCCCCAGCTGCTTGAGGAGTGCCGAGCCATAGGTGGCTGCCCAACGGGTGAAGCGCGAATCACCAAAGGATACAACCTTAATGCGCGGTATGTAATCCATACCGTTGGGCCAATCTGGCGGGGTGGCCAGCATAACGAAACGCTTCTACTGCGGCATGCCTATGTTAATAGCCTAAAATTAGCCCAAAAGCATGGGCTTAAAAGCATTGCATTCCCTAATATTAGTACAGGTGTTTACCATTTTCCTAAGCAATCGGCTGCGCAGATTGCCATAAGGGCAGTTGAGGAATTCGTGACCAAAAACCCTTTACCGGAGCGGGTGGTATTTGTATGTTTCGACCAGGAAAACTACAATATTTACAGGGAAATTCTTGGGTAATCGCTATAAATTGATATCGTATTTTTCCAACCTTCGGTCTAGTGCCTGACGGGTAATGTTAAGTAGCTGTGCCGCCTTGGTCTTCTTGTAGCCCGTGCGCTCAAGGGCTTTCATTATCACTATCTTTTCAATAAGATCAAGATCAAAAATTTCTTCACCTATTACGCCGGTTGTGGGAGTGCTGTCGGCAGGTGCAATTAAACCGCTAAAGTTTTTCATGGTTAGCCTGCCACCTTCGGAAAGAATTATTGCGCGTTCAACCATGTTGCGCATCTCCCTGATGTTACCCGGAAAGTTGTAGCTCATCATGGCTTTAACTATGAATGGGTCAACCTGATTTATCTTTTTGCCCATTCGGGTTGATATATGTTTTACGTAGTAATCGAAAAGTATTGGAATATCCTCCTTTCGCTCGCGGAGCGGCGGTATGTGTATTTGGAACGAGTTTAAGCGGTAGTATAGATCGCCACGGAACTTTCCGTCTTCAATCAGCTTGTTAATATCCTGGTTGGTGGCCGCAATAATCCGGACATCAACAGGGATATCTACACTTGAGCCAATCCTGCGGATTTTGCGGTCTTCAAGAACGCGTAGCAGCTTGCTCTGCATGGCTGGTTGCATTTCAACCACCTCATCGAGGAAGAGCGTGCCACCATTTGCCACCTCGAACCATCCAGCTTTATCCTCGTTGGCTCCGGTAAATGCCCCTTTTTTGTGACCAAAAAATTCACTCTCGAACAGGGTATCGGGGATGGCCGAGCAGTTCACGGCATAAAAGTACGATTTCTTGCGGGAGCTAAGGTAGTGAATGCCACGGGCAACAAGTTCCTTACCGGTTCCGCTCTCGCCAGTTATTAGTACTGAGGTGTTATCGGTTTTAGCCACCTTGCCCATAAGGTCAACTACCTGTCTTATTCCAAAGGAGTTTCCAATAATCTCGGTACCAATACTCTCAATCAAATCCTTTGACACCAAAGAGTATGTTTGGTTAATTTCCTTAAGCTGCTCGTTAAGGGCGATATAGCGTTTGGTGCGTTGAATGGCAGCACGCATGTCGAGTAATCGGAAGGGTTTTGGGAAGAACTCAATAGCGCCCATGCGCATGGCGTTTATAACAGCATCCATGTCGCCATGCCCGGTAATCATGATAACCTCAATGTCGGGGTATTCTTCCTTTACCTTGGTGAGCACTTGTAGGCCATCCATCTCGGGTAGGCGGAGGTCAAGGATAAGTATATCTATGTGATTCTCGCTGAGAATGCTGAATGCTTCTGAGGGTCGTTCTGCGGTTAGGACGGAAAAACCTTCTCCATCCAGAAATTCTTTTATCTCTTTACGAAAAACCTTTTCGTCGTCGAGAACCAAAATATTTATCTCTTTCATTGTCTTACATTGGTTTGTATAAATTATTCTCTTGGGATTGATATCTCAAAAAGGGTGAACTCGTTGGGTTCGCTTACAACGCGAATATCTCCTAGTAGATCCTTGATAAACCCATAGGATATTGAAAGGCCTAAACCAGTACCTTTATCTTCGCTTTTAGTGGTGAAGAATGGGTCGAAAATTTTCTCTACTATTTTTTGGGGAATGCCCGTTCCGTTGTCCCATACTGTTAGGTAAACGTTTTGTTCATCTTTGCGGGTGCTAACTTTAATCTTTTTTCGGTATGTCCTATCCTCGTTTTTCTTTTCTTTTTCATCTACTGCATATTTTGCATTGGAAAGTAGGTTCAGTAAAACCTGCTCAAGTTTATACTTGTCGGCCGTAATTGGTGGAATGTTCTCATCCAATGAGGTTTCAATTGTAACCCCGTGGTTTTCAAATTGAGCCGATACCATAAAGAGGGCACTTTTTACCACATCGTTTAGGTTAACCATTGAAAAGGTTACCGGCTTTTGGGTGCGAGAAAAGTAGCGGATATGGTCTATTATCTTTTTAATACGCTCAACATTCTCAAATAGAGAGTTCAGTTTCTCTTTCAGGTACTCCTCGCTACAGTTTTTGTCCTGAATACGCATAAGGATATTATCCAGACCCATCGATATTCCCCCAAGTGGCTGATTGATTTCGTGTGCAATACCGGCTGCTAGGGTACCTAGCGATTCGAGCTTCGACTTCTGCGATAGAAGTTGCTGTTGCTTTTCCTGTTTCTTTATCTCTTCAATCATTCGGCGTTCAAGTTCTCGGTTAATCTCAGTGATACGCTGTTCCGTTTCCTTTTGCTTGGCAATCTCTTTCTGTTTATTGCGGAATAGCACAACCAGTAACGAGAGAATTATTGCCACAACCACTAGCATCGATATCAGAAAACGCAATTGGTACCTCGACTTCGCTATCTGTAACTTTTGGATCTCGGAGTTTTGCTTTAGGATTTCGTTCTCTTTTTCCTTTTGCGATATTTCGTAAAGTATTTGGAGTTTCGCCAGACGTTGTCCTGTTTCTTCGTACTGCAATGAATCGCGCAGGTCAACCCACATCTTGTGGTAATCAAGGGCATCCTTGTAGCGCCCTTGGGCCTCATTGATTACCGAAAGGTATCGGTAAACATCGGCTTTTGAAGAGGTAAGGTTGTTTTTCTGCGCTATGTTAAGCGCTTGGTTTAGGAAGCGCGACGAAGTGGGGTAATCGCCAAGCTGAAAGTGGCAACGCGATATGCTTACCAAGGCAGCTATTAAGGTTGGTATGTCGTTGTATTTTGAGGAAATGCTTTGGCACTGTGTGTAGTAGTTTATGGCCTGGTTATAGTTCCCTTTTTCATAGTAGTAGTCGCCCAGTCCCTGTAAACTTTGGATAATTCCAACGGTATCGGAAGCATTCAGGCTAATGGTGTACGATAGGTTGAAGTACTGATAGGCGCTATCGTACTTTTGCGTAAGCATAAAAACCACACCAATTTCATTGAGCGATTTACTGTATGAAATTGAGTCGGATTGTTTTATTGCAGCCTCGCTAACCTTTTTAAAGTAATCGAGACTAGTACCTAAATCGCCTGAATTTTTGCTGGCTTGGCCAAGTAGGGTATAGGTATCAATCAGGGCTTTGTTTTTATTGTAAACAGTGGTAGTTTGGTTGTTTAGCAGGGTAAGGGCTTCAATTCCATATTGCTTTGCCTGCTTAAAGTTCTTTTGGTTTAAATGGAGGTTGCCGAGCTTAAGTATCAGCTCAAGGTAAACATTTTTGTTTGGAATATTTTTAAGCGTTTTTATGCCCGCTTCGAGCTGTTGTATTGCCAGGTCGAAATTTTGGCTTGCTTCGTAAACCCTGGCTATTCCTAAAAGAGACTTTGCTGTAAATTCGGGTTTATTGATTGATGAGTAAAGGTTGGCAGCCCGGTTAAAGTAACGGAGCGAGGTTTCGTACTCGCCAAGCTTATAGTTTGCTTCGGCAAGCAGCTCTAAGGCCATCGATTCCGTAAAGGAATCACCTTCCTTTTTAGCCGTTACAAGGGCTTGTAACCCAATATCAAGGCAGCGATCAGGGTTGGTTTTAAGCAGGGATTTACCCTGAACCACAAGGTCAGCGGCTTTTGAACTTCCCTTTACAGCAATCTCTTGGGGCAAAGTATCGGCTTGGCTTAGGCCAATTTGCGCTAAACCGGAAAGGCTTAATGTAAGCCATACTATTCGTAGTAAATGTTTCATCTAACTTTGCTGATGCTAATATAGCTATATTCCAAAAATTGCCTACTTTTATAGCCTTGAATAATTTATGCTAGTATGTTTTTTAAAGTAAAGAACTACTTGTCGCTGGTAAAGTTCAGCCATACAATTTTTGCAATGCCTTTTGCCCTTATTGGTTATTTTTTAGCTTACTATAAGCACTCGCTAAACCCTGACTGGTGGCTTTTTTTAAAGGTGATACTCTGCATGGTTTTTGCCCGAAATGCAGCTATGAGTTTCAACCGTTTAGTTGATAGGCATTTTGATAAGTTAAATCCACGTACAAGCGGGCGGGAAATTCCTAGGGGTATCATTGCTCCCAGGTCTGTTATGCTTTTCTGCATTGTCAATTCCATCCTTTTCGTTTTAACTACATACTTTATTAACCCATTGGTGTTTTACCTGTCGCCTGTAGCGTTGGGTGTCATCCTTTTTTATAGTTACACCAAGCGGTTTACCATGTTCAGCCATCTTGTTCTGGGAATAGGCCTATCGCTTGCGCCTATTGGCGCATACCTTTCGGTTACTGGTAGTTTTGCTCTTATTCCTATTCTATACTCGGTTGTTGTTCTTTTCTGGGTGGCAGGCTTCGATATCATTTATGCTCTTCAGGATGAAGATTTTGACCGTAATTCTAAGTTGCACTCAATACCTGCTGCAGTTGGTGCTCGCGGGGCTTTGGCCATTGCTTTGGTGTTGCATTTTATAAGTGCATCAATAGTTATTTCCATTGGGATACTGGCAGGCTTTAACATTTACTACTGGATAGGAGCATTCCTTTTTATAACTTTAATGATTTACCAGCATTACCTTGTCCGTCCAACCGATATTTCTAAGGTGAACATGGCTTTTGCCACCACCAATGGAATGGCAAGCCTTCTGTTCGCATTGTTTAATATAATTTCGATATTAACTTACTAAGAGTTATGAAACACCCATGTAAGGCAGCTTACTCAAACTTAGATGAACAAGCTATGGGTGTTCCATCCGCTCGATAAAGTTTGTTAAAAGCAAGAGAGTAACGAGTTAGTAATTAATAAAATAAATATTTTGTACGGATGAAAAAATATATTGTATTCTTTGGCCTTCTATTACTAATATTGGGCTGTTCCGGTAACCAAAATAGTGCTAACAAAGTGGAGCTGGTTGATGGTCAGTCAGTTATTGATGTAACGGTCGATTCGTTACTTTTAAACGCTAAGAATTACGAGAGTAAGGTGGTTCGTGTTAGCGGTATTGTTGAGCATGTGTGTGTTCATACCGGCTTGCGGATTACGCTTCAGGGCAAATCGCGGGAAATGAAGCTGAGTGTTAAAACATCGGATGCCAGTCGGCCTTTTGATATGTCAATGAAAGGAGCAAAGGCTACGGTCACTGGTGTTTTCAAGAGGGTAGGGGGAGCAAACGAAGTCTGCGATGTGGAATCGGCTCACCATCCAGGTGAAATTTACTTTTTGGAGTGTAACAGCATTAATGTTAAGTGATTATGACTCTTTCAAAGTTCTTACGGGTAATTCACAGGGATTTCAGTTACTTTTTTGCCGGAATGGTTTTGCTATACTCTGTAACAGGAATACTCTTAAACCATGGGCATCAGCTTAACCCTTACTACTACATCGATGTTAAAACAGTAAAGGTTGATATCCCTAAGGATTCCTCAAAGGTTAACGATCAGTTTCTTTTAGGTGTCTTCAGCCCATTTGGCGAAAGCGAGATTAGGTCGCATTACTACCCCGACTCATCAACCCTGAAAGTTTTTTTCAAGAACGGAACCGCCACGGTAAACCTGAATGAGCAAACCGCGCTAATCGAAAATAGTATACGGCGACCAATCCTATACCAGCTCAACATGATGCATCGTAACCGACCCAAGGCATGGTGGACATGGTTTAGCGATATATTTGCCGTTGGGCTAATTGTTATTACGTTAACCGGGCTTTTCCTGGTAAAGGGGAAAAATGGAATTACCCGGCGAGGTGCAGTACTGGTTGCCGCAGGCCTTATTTTACCCATACTGGCCATGATCATTTTCTTTTAAACGAGGGCAACTTCAATACATTTTCAAGGGGGGGCTTTTGTCATTCTAAAATCAATGTCGTTTAGTTAACAAAAATATTCATGCCTGTCATCCTGAGCGGCCTGTCCCGCACTAGCGGGGAGCGAAGGATCTCTAATCGACCCCATGAGACGTTTTGCTCGCGCTCAACATGACAATAGTTTCAAGAACAACGCTTTCAGCCCCGTAGGGACGTAATATCTGTAACCCCACCTGTTAGTGCTCGTCTCCAGACGCGTGCATCATTCGCCCTGAAAGGGCAAATCGCATTAGCCCTGGGTTTTAACCCAGGGTATTGAGGTGTTCAAATTATTTTGCGATGCACGCAATACATATTCCTAAGAGCGAAACTGAAGCGTTGCATCGCAACGGAAAGGCATGGCAAAGAGTGGTTTACATGTTCTTTCTTGTCTTGATACAAGAAAGAACCAAAGAAAATCAAGGCTGAAAAGCCCGACCCGATGGGTACCCCGTGGGTGGAACTGCCACGCGATACTATTCGCCACGCCTGAGGCGTGCCTCATGTGGTATCGCTTACAAAAGCCCACCGCCACGTTCCACCCCCGACCCATTGCCGGGTCAGGCTTTTATGCCTTTGCCTGCTTCTTCCGCTCCATAAGCCCACCGCCACGTTCCACCCCCGACCCATTGCCGGGTCAGGCTTTTATGCCTTTGCCTGCTTCTTCCGCTCCATTCCCTCTCAGGGAAAAGGGCTGGGGTGAGGTGTCGTTTCCTATATTCAACCTAGATGACCCCTCTAAATTTCCCCTGAGAGGGGAGACTTTAGCCCTGCAATAAGGTCTCCTAAATGCTTCTCCCCTCTCCTATCAGGAGAGGGGAGGGGGTGAGGTCAATTTCACGAACAACGAACATTGAGTAACTTACACGAATGACTTCATTTGTCATCCTGAGCATAGCGAAGGATCTCTAATTGACCCCATGAGATGTTTCGCTTGCGCTCAACATGACAATAGTTTCAATAACAACGCTTCCAGCCCCGTAGGAACGTAATATCTGTAACCCCACCTGTTAGAGCGCGTCTCCAGACGCGTGCATTATCCGCCCTGAAAGGGCAATTCACATTAGCCCTGGGTTTTAACCCAGGGTATTGAGGTGTTCAAATTATTTTGCGATGCACGCAATACATTTTCCAAAGAACAATCCTGAAGCGTTGCATCGCAACGGAAAGGCATGGCGAAGAGCGGTTACTAAAAAAACAACAAGGATTTAAGGTAAAGAGATGCTTTGGCAAGCTCTGCATGACAAGAGAGCAGAAAGGAAAATAGGGTTTTTGTCATCCCAAGCAAAGTCGTTCAAGGGATTGAAGAGAAAAGAGCAATGAGATGCTTCGGCGAAGTCTATACTTATAAATCGGGACTCAGCACGACAGCATTATGTTTCGCTTGCGAGCAATATGACAAATAACTTTAACTAAATAACATTGATTTTAAAATCGTTTTCGATTTGTAATTTTTTTATTTTTGCATGAGTTGAAAATCTACGAGAGTGATATTTAAGGAAAACATATACCTAAAGTTTACTGCTAAGTACGTGTTTCTGAATATAAAGAACCGCGATAGGTTCTAATTTTTTCCACCCAGCCATACCGGCATTTACATTTTTCGCCTTTGGTGAAAACATCTGCTTTTATAAATCGATATCAGTTTAACAATTAAAATATTTATTAGTATGGAACTACCATTTGCCGAATCGTACAAGATTAAAATGGTTGAACCCATTCGACGTAGTACCCGTCAGGAGCGGGAACAATGGATAAAAGAGGCAAAGTACAACCTTTTCAATTTGCCCAGCAATCAGGTTTACATCGATTTGCTGACCGATTCAGGAACCGGGGCTATGAGCGACCGCCAGTGGAGCGCCATAATGCTTGGCGATGAGAGCTATGCTGGGGCTTCCTCATACTTCAACCTGAAGAACGCCATCAGGAACATCCTTGGTTTTGACTACATAATGCCAACTCACCAGGGACGTGCTGCCGAGAATGTTCTTTTCTCGGTACTAGTGAAAGAGGGCGATTACATCCCTGGCAACTCACACTTCGATACCACTAAGGGTCATATTGAGTTCCGTCGTGCCCACGCTGTGGATTGCACCATTGACGAGGCTGCCGATACTGAACTCATTCATCCCTTCAAGGGCAATGTCGATCCCCAAAAGCTCGATTATTTTCTTAAGGAGCATTCCCAAAGGGTTCCATTTGTTATAGTAACTATTACCAACAATACCGCCGGCGGACAGCCCGTATCAATGAAAAATCTTCGTGAGGTTAGGGAGATATGTAACCGTTACGGCAAGCTTTTAGTTTTTGACTCCGCTCGTTTTGCCGAGAATGCATACTTTATCAAAACCCGAGAGGAGGGCTACGCCCACAAATCCATCAAGGAGATTGTAAGGGAAATGTTCTCCTACGCCGACGCCATGACCATGAGCAGTAAAAAGGATGCCATTGTCAATATTGGTGGTTTCATTGCCATGCGCGATCAGGAGCTTTGGCGTCAGTGTTCAAAGTTCAACATTATGTTTGAGGGTTATGTTACCTACGGTGGAATGTCGGGTCGCGATATGAATGCTTTGGCTGTTGGCCTTGACGAGGGAACCGAGTTCGATTACCTGGAAACCCGAATCAAGCAGGTTGAGTACCTTGGTAACCGCCTCGATGAGTTTGGTATTCCCTACCAAAAACCTGCTGGTGGCCATGCCATCTTTGTTGATGCCAACAAGGTATTACCCAATATCCCGCGCGAACAGTTCAGGGCGCAAACACTTGCCATAGAGCTTTACCTTGAGGCTGGTGTGCGTGGTGTTGAGATTGGCACCCTACTTGCCGACCGTGACCCCGAAACCCGTGAGAATCGCTATCCTAAGCTTGAACTCCTTCGGCTTGCCATTCCACGCCGTACCTATACCAACAACCATATGGATGTGGTGGCCGTTGCCCTTAAAAACGTTTACGATAGGCGAAACCAAATAACCAAAGGACTTGAAATTGTTTGGGAAGCTCCTATAATGAGGCACTTTACCGTGGAACTTAAACCTGCCAAGTAATATCTTTATTCATAAATGCAAGAGCCGGATAGTAAAGTCCGGCTCTTTTGCAATTTCATCAATGTTTTTTTCATCAACCTTGATTTATAGAATTACTAATCGTGGTTAAAAAACAATACCAGTTGCACTAAACACCAAAAACTAAACACAAAACACTACCTTTGTAGTTCTCATTTTTTTTAGCCTACTTTGCAATGCATTTCATTAAGCCATGAAAGACTTTACCACTGGTAATGAGGCCAAACACATTTTTCGATTTGCACTGCCAATGTTAATTGGCAATATATTTCAGCAGCTATACAATGTTGTAGATAGTATCATTGTGGGACGCTACCTTGGCGATAAGGCATTGGCCGCAGTTGGGGCTTCGTTCCCAATTATTTTCATGGTTATCGCGCTTATTATTGGTATTGGCATTGGCTCTTCGGTTGTAATTTCACAGTACTTTGGGGCTAAGGATTTTGATAAGGTTAAACGGGCAGCCGATACCACCTATATTTTCCTCTTTTTTGCAGGTATTATTATTACCATTGTAGGTTTGCTCAGTGGTGAGTATATCTTTAGGTTAATGCGCTTACCCGAGGAGATTTTGCCAATGGCAAAAACCTATCTCGATATCTACATGTATGGGTTGGTGCTAATGTTTGGGTTTAATTCAGTATCGAGCATACTACGAGGCGTTGGCGATTCCAAAACACCACTATACTTCCTTATTGTTTCAACCTTTCTAAATATTTTTCTCGATATCCTTTTTGTTCTTGGGTTTAAGTGGGGTATTGCTGGTGCCGCATGGGCTACTGTAATTGCACAAACCTTTTCATTCGTTATCGCAGTAATATACCTGGAAAGGCTAAGGCACATGCTTCGCATCACCTTTAAGCGATTGGTTTTCGACTGGGAAATCTTTTGGCAAAGTGTTCGAATGGGTTTGCCCACCGGCATTCAACAAACCTTAGTTGCATTGGGAGGAATGGCATTAATGGGCATAGTAAACACATTTGGGACTGAGGTTATTGCCGGTTTCTCAGCAGCCAGCCGAATCGACTCGCTGGCGGTAATCCCTATAATGAATTTTTCTGCATCGCTTTCCGGGTTTGTGGGGCAGAACATTGGTGCTGGTAAGGTTGATAGGGTAAAGCGTGGCCTATGGGCTACCATCAAAATGTCAGTGCTATTCAGCGTAATTATCACTGCAATCATAATTATTTGGGGCGATAAGATGATGGTAGTATTCACAACAAACCCAAGGGTTATTGATATTGGTTATCACTACCTTATGGTGGTAAGCTTTTTTTATGTGGCATTTGCTGTGATGTTCTGCATAAATGGATTGCTACGCGGGGCTGGGGCAGCGGTTGTGCCCATGTATATAACACTACTATCGCTTTGGATTGTTCGCATACCTCTGGCATATCTGCTAAGCAAAACTTTTGGAATGAACGAGGCTGGGGTTTGGTGGTCAATTCCAATTGGCTGGTTAATGGGTGCAGTAGCTTCAACTATTTATTACAGGTATGGAAGTTGGAAAAATAAATCGGTTGTTAAGCCCGTAACCACTGAAGATGATGGGGTGGCTACCGATTTGGTGTAGCAGATTTCACTGTTGGTGATAACACAAAAAGTATTACCTTTGCAAACTGATAAATAAAACTACTGATTATGGCAAGCAAGAGAGATCTTAAAAAGGATATCGATTACCTGGTTGGTGAGGTTATTAGCGATTGCTACACCTACATGCTAATAAATGGTGAAAAGAAACGCGATGATGCAATTGCTATCATCGAGTCGATTCTTGAAAAACGCAACGATCTTATTCATCGTATTAAACATCCCGCCAAAAAGGATGACAGAAAAGCCGTTAAAGCGTATTACCGCGAAATTCAGAAAGATGCCCTAAAGGCTATTGATGAAAGTTTTAGCAAGCTTAGCGAGCTTACAAAATAGTATTCCAAATCACCCATATTTCCCGGCCCTTTGCCGGGATTTTTTGTTTTATGCTTTCACAGCTCAGTGGCATAAAAGAATTCTTAATTTTGCAGTTCAACCATTTAATTTCTTAAGCCATGATTCAGGTGTTCAGGCAATACTTTTCCGATATTACCCTAAAAGGTAACATATACCTAATGCTTTTTCGGCGATTTGCTCTTTTGATGCTGATATTCACCCTTTGCCGGGTACTTTTTTACCTGTTCAATATCGATTTTTTTGCCAGCGTTACTGCTGCAGGCCTTTTGCGAATGCTTGCCGGTGGGCTTTGGTTCGATACCAGCGCTCTTATTTACACAAACATTTTATACATCGTTTTATTCCTTTTGCCATTCACTTTTAGGTATAATGAATGGTACCAAAGGGTACTTAAATATCTGTTTGTGGTTACAAACAGTGTGGCTATTGGCGCAAATTGTGCCGACTTTATCTACTTTCGTTTTACCATGCGTCGTACTACCGCTACTGTTTTTAGTGAGTTTAAGCACGAAACCAATTTTGGTTCCCTTATCCCAAAGTTTATTGCCGATTACTGGTATGTTTTCCTGATATGGATTGCCCTAACTGCTATACTGGTATTACTGTATGGTAGGGTTCGTCCTATCAATAAGGGAAAAGGTTTTAGGTTTCATTTGGTTTATGGCTTTAATGGCCTTGTGCTTTTACTGGTTTTTGCTACACTCATGGTTGGCGGTATGCGTGGAGGGTTTCGCCATAGTACTCGTCCAATAACCCTTAGTAATGCTGGCCAGTATATTAATGAGCCTCTTGAGGCCGCCATTGTCCTGAATACTCCCTTTGCCATTTATCGTACCCTAGGGAAAAAGTCGCTTGTTAAGGTTGATTACTATAAAAACCCCAAGGAACTCGATGAGGTTTACACACCCTTACACAAACCACAGGTAACCGATTCGCTGAAGCGGATGAACGTTGTCATTTTTATACTTGAGAGTTTTGGTAGGGAATACATTGGGGCTTACAATAAACACTTAAAGGAAAAGGATGGCTATACCGGATTTACTCCTTTCCTCGATTCGCTCATTGGGCACTCGTTATGGTTTACGCACTCTTATGGCAATGGCCGAAAATCGATTGATGGGATGCCCTCGGTTTTGGCCAGTATACCTATGTTTGTTGAGCCCTACTTTTTAACCAGCTACTCTACCAACAAAATCAATAGCATTGCATCGGCCTTAAGGGCCGAGGGTTACCATACAGCTTTCTTTCATGGTGCACCCAATGGCTCAATGGGTTTTCAGGCATTTGCCAATGTTGCTGGATTTGAGGAATACTACGGAATGAGTGAGTATCCTGACCCCTCGCATTTCGATGGGATGTGGGGGGTATGGGATGAGGAGTTTTTCCAGTTCTTTGCGCAAACCCTTAATAAGTTTCCACAGCCTTTCTGCGCAGCATTATTCTCGGTTTCGTCGCATCATCCCTTTAAGGTGCCTGAGCGTTACGAGGGTGTGTTTCCCAAGGGAACTCTGCCCATTCACCAGTGCATAGCCTACACCGATTACTCGCTCAAACGTTTCTTTGAAACCGTTTCACGCATGGATTGGTACCCAAATACGCTTTTTGTCATAACAGCCGATCACCCTAACCAAACCCAGTTCCCGGAATATCAAACAAGCGTAGGAGCATTTGCTGTTCCCCTTATATTCTACAGACCCGATAATAGTCTTGCTGGTCAAAAGGATGAGTTTGCCCAGCAAATCGATATCATGCCGTCAGTTCTTGGATATTTACACTATAGCAAGCCCTTTATAGCCTTTGGACGTGATGTTTTCGATTCCACTTCCAAACCATTCGTGGTTAACTATATAAACAACTGTTACCAGTATTACTCCGATGATTACGTGCTGATTTTTGACGGAAAAAAAACTTTAGGCCTTTATAACATCAAGGATGATATTATGCTTACAAACAATCTACAGGGTCAACTTCCTGATAGGGTGAACGAAATGGAAAGTAAGCTTAAAGCTATAGTTCAGCAGTACAACTCAAGGATGATTGATGATAATTTGGTGGTAAAGTAGGTGTTAGTTGTAAATCCTAACGTAATCGCCACTTTTTAAAACCTGGTATCTTTTTAATGGGTACCCTTCCTTAGGATAACCATAGTTTACAAGGTAGTAAATGGTTCCGCAGTGCGGACAGGTTGCAGTACCTGACCCATTTGAATCGGGATTCACCGATGCGTTGATATCGATATGTTTTGGGCAAGTTGCATCAAAAGCTAAAATTTCGTTCTCGCTAAGCCTGAAAACAATTACGCCGTTGTTCCTGTAACCGTATCCATCTATTTTAACAGCACCCATTACACTAGTCAGATTAAAATATTGTGGCTCATTTAGGTTGAACTCTATATTTACAGGAACATCAGGAATAATATCATCAATATTGTCGTCGCAGGTAGTATTAGCAAAAACCAAAATTGAAAAAAGCAAAATATGGATTATCTTTGTTTGCATTGGTAAATTAAATTTGTATCTTGGACAAAGGTATAAAAAAGATACTTTTTGCGCTTATTGCACTTTTTGTTCTGGTTGGTTGTGGTAAACAGCTAGCACCCTCGCCTGTTCCTGCCACCCCTGGAAGGAGTAAGTGGCAGGTTAAGCGGGAGGAATACCGACGCGCATGGGTTGCATATTGGCACGATAGGAAAACCGAAAGGTTAACTCGTAGGGCTAAAGCAAAATCGGTTAAAAGGGAGAGGGAGGCTGAAAAGGCGGAGAAAAAGTTGGCGGAGAGGCACCTCAAAAAACAACCACCTGAGGTGCAGGAAAGGATGAAGGCTTCGTTGAAAGAGGCTGAGAAAAACAGGCCCAAGCGGACTTTAAGGCAGAGGTTAGGCTTTTGGAAGTATAAATAGTAAAATAAATGATATGGATGCAGGCGATTTTATATACATTCTCATAGCAATAGCATTAGCAATACTCAATGCTTTTGCGAATAGCAAGAAGAAAAAGGCTGCCGAGCAAAAACGGCAGGCACAGACTTCTGCACCTGCCGATGATGACTTGATTGCCAAAAAATTGCAGGAGTTGCTGGGTCAGGAGGTTATTGTTGAAAATGAAGAGCAACCCCTGGAATCAACTGTTGTTAATGAGGAGGAAAAGTATATATATGAATACAGCAGCAAACCTGAGGATGAAACATTGGATAGGAGCGTTGAGTTCGAAAAGGAGCCTATTGATAAGCCACTAACCGAGGAGGAACTCTACCCTGTACAGCCCCCGAAGCCAATCGATACTTCAACCCCTATTGATATTGCCGAATCAAAGGTAGAGGGCCCTATTGGCGATTTCTCCTACCAGGATTCCTTTAATGAAAGTATGCACGAGGTTGAAATTGATGCTCCCGATGCAGAAGAACTTGAGAATGTTAAGAAGGTGGAAGAAGAAAAGGAACCCCTTTTAGCCGATTTTGATCCGCTAAAGGCTGTTGTTTACGCCGAGATTATTCGGCCAAAATATTTTTAGTTACAGCATAATGGTTGGAATTTTGAATTAATTTTTTTATATCTTTGCAATCAAAGAGTTCCGATTTCCCTGTCGGGATTCTTTTTTATTTCATATTTAGGAGGTAAAATGAGTAAAATAACCTATTTAACCGAGGAAGGGCTCCAGAAGTTGCGCAAGGAACTAGAGCAGCTTAAAACTGTGGAACGGCCTGCAATTTCAAGAATGATTGCCGAGGCTCGTGATAAGGGCGATTTATCGGAAAACGCCGAGTACGATGCTGCTAAGGAAGCACAAGGTATGCTTGAGTTGAAAATTTCAAAGCTTGAAGATTTGATTGCCAATGCACGCATTATTGATGAGTCAAAGATTGATACAACCCAGGTTCAGATACTGAATAAGGTAAAGCTCAAAAACCTTAAAACCAACGCCGTAGTGGAGTATACCCTTGTGGCTGAGTCGGAAGCTAACCTTAAGGAGAATAAGCTCTCAATCTCTACCCCCATTGGCAAAGCCCTAATTGGCAAAAAGGTTGGCGATGTGGTTGATGTTCAGGTGCCTTCAGGTTTGATGAAGTTTGAGATTCTTGGAATATCACTCTAAATCATATTGTTATGGCTACAATATTCAGCCGGATAGTTAGTGGTGAAATACCCTCGTACAAGGTTGCCGAGGATGAAAGGTTTTACGCCTTCCTCGATATTAACCCCTTGGCCAAGGGCCATACCTTGGTAATACCCAAGGTTGAGGTTGATTACCTCTTCGATCTTGATCCTGAAACCCTGGCTGGACTTACACTTTTTGCCCAGCGGGTGGCCAAAGCTATTGAAAGGGTTGTGCCCTGCAAGCGAATTGGGGTTGCAGTGCTCGGCCTTGAGGTACCCCATGCGCATATACATTTAGTCCCGCTGAATAAGGAATCGGATATCGATTTCCATAAAACCAAGCTTAAGCTCACCCCTGAGGAATTTACAGATATTGCACAGCGGATTGCCTCAGAATTCAAATGAAATTGAACCCATAAAATAAATTCAAAAAAAGCTGGACACAATGTTCCAGCTTTTTTATTTTCCCATACTTCTTTCCACAAAGAACCGTTTAAAGCTTGATGCTTGTAGAAGGTATTCCGATGGTGCGGCATGGCTTTGTTCTATTATTCTATTGCAGCACTCAATGGCAAACTTATTGCTGACTTCAAAATCAAAGGCAATATGTATTGCTTTAAGGGGGAATTCTAGGTTTTCAGGATGCTGCTTCATAGCATCCTCAATTACATTTAATGCTCTGTTGGGCAACTTGTTTTCCACATAAAAATTAACTAAAGCAAATGAGGCTTTGGGGCTGAACATGCATGCTTCACAAGCCTGTTTAAGGTATTTTTCAGCCTTTTCAAACTTTCCCATTTTACTATAAATATTGCCCGTTATTCTATACCCGGTTGCAAAATCAACTTTTGTTATTTCGCGGGCAATGTCCAGTGCTTTGCTGAAACTCCCACCATGTGATGCAGGTAACTGAATAATAGCGCAAACAAGTTCCTCGGCAATTTCAGTGTTGTTTTTATTGTTGAGCCATGCTAATTCTAGTTCATTTGCTTTCAGGTAAAGGGCTTGGAGTTCGTCAATTATTGTACTATCGCTATACTTTATTTTTTGTTTGTAGGCTGCTCGGGCTATTGCATGAGCCCCAATGGGGTTGGTAAGCAGTAAAAAAGTAATAATAATAAAACTCTTTGCAAACACTCCTATTTGATCAAAATGTATAGAAATGCCCAGTAGCACTAACCCTAGACCTAGAGTTGACGCTTTTGTAATGGCTGACATACGTGTGTAAAAATCAGGAAGTTTTAAAATGCCAATTGATGCAATTAGCATAAACAGTGAGCCCGTAGCAATGAGTATGGCGGAAATAAATTCAATAATCATGGCTAATCCTTTCTTTTTAAAATGTAGTAAGCAAAAGAAAGCGCTCCTAAAAAAGCAATTAACGATAGAATGACTGCTACATCAAGGAAATTAACATTTTCCCAGATTAGGGAAAAAATGGCAATAGATGCAATTACCATTGTGGTGAATAAATCAAAAGCTGTAACTCTATCGGGCAACGATGGACCTTTTAGGAAACGTATTACCACCAGCAGCATGGAAATGCCCATCAAAATAATCGATACCTTGAGTACTAATTCTACCATATTGGATAATTAATTAAAAATTCGTTGAACACGTCTTTCAAAGCCATTCTTAATTTGCGATTTAATTCTATCAGCATCACCATCAGGAATATTTATTAGGTGAATAAAAAGGAACGATTTGTCCTCGGAAACCTCGAGACTCAGAGTTCCTGGTGTAAGCGAAATTAGCGAGGCTAGAATGGTTATCTCGATATCGCTTTTAACGTCAAGAGGCATGGCGATGATGCCTGCCTTTATTCTTGATTTTACTGATAACACCTCTTTGATTACTAGGTATGTGGCAACGAACATTTCTTTTATGAAGTAAACTAAAAGTTCAACCATGTAAATTGTTTGGTAGAATGCGTTCTTGTTGAAGAAATATGTAAATAGCCAAAAGGTTAGGTTTAATGAAAGGAATATCAGAATGACCCAGTGAGCCTCGATTTTAAAATCGACATAAAAAAGAAAAATTAAAGTTAGGACAGCGGCTATAGCAATTAACCTGAGTATTGTTTTCATTTTTCTTTGTTTTAACCCTATTTGAGCATTGCAACAAATTAATTGTAGAGACCTATTACACTTTCAATATACCTGTCTCGTTCAGTTAAAACTAATATTGAATCGTAGCACCAGTTAATCAAGTTTTGGGGTGCAAAACTGATAATCAGAACCAAAATGGTAATTGCAATAATTGAAAACATCACCCCGGGTTGCATTTTTAAAAGATTATTCAAACTTAATTTTGGTTTTTCCCCAGCAGGATTAGGTTTCCAGAAAACTTCGTTCCAGATTTTTGTCATTGAAAAAAGAGTCAGCAAGCTAACCATCAGCGAAATGGCAGTTACAATGATGACCAGTATGCTTCCTTCCTCAAATCCGCTGCGTGCAAGTAAATATTTTCCCCAGAAACCTGAAAGCGGGGGCACGCCAGTTAGAGAAAATGCTGAAATGGCAAATAGCATTGCTAACCATGGGGCTTGCTTTATTATGCCACCAAGTTCTTTGAGTTTATAGCTGCCTGAAATTCTATAAACACCACCCGCTATGAAGAATAGGTTGGTTTTGACCAGGACATTGTGAATGACAAAAAAAATTGAACCAGCAATGGCTAGCGGGGTAAAAATGGCTATACCCATAACCATGTATCCTATTTGAGAGATTATATGAAACGATAGTATTTTTCTGAAATCAACCTGTGCAGCCGCGCCAAGCACACCAATAGCCATTGTTAAGGCTGCAAAAACTAGCATAATAGTTTGTAGGAAAGTGCCTTGTAGTGGATAAATGATTGTAAAAAACCGGGTTAATGCGTATACTCCAACTTTCGTGAGCAACGCAACCGCTAAGGCAGTTATACCTACTGGTGCTGTGTGGTATGTTGCGGGAAGCCAAAAGAATAGTGGGAAAATGGCCGCTTTTATTCCAAAACTAATGAAGAAAAAGGTGGCAGCAACTCCAACTAATTCCTGGTTGCCAATCAAAGGGATTGTTTTTGCAATATACGCCATGTTTAAATGACCGGTTAAGCCGTATAAAAGCCCAATACCAATCAGGAAAAAGGTGGAACCTAAAACATTTATTGCAACGTACTTAATGGTGCCCTCGAGCTGTTGCCTGTTTGCGCCAATTGTGAAAAGAACAAATGAGCTAACCAGCATTACTTCAAACCATACGTATAAATTGAATAAATCGCCTGCTAAAAAGGTACCCGACAGGCCAAAAGCCAAGAAAAAGTATGTAGGAAAGAATATTGAAAGTGATGTTTTCTCCTTAACGAATGAAACGGCATACCAGAATGCAATAAGTTCAATACAAGCACTAAGTATTATGTAAATTGAAGACATACCATCGACAACAAGCATGATGCCTAAACCATTTGGCCAGTTGCCAACGCTAAGTAACTGTAATCCATTAGCATTAACAACCCTAAAAAGCCATAGCGAAACAATAAGAAAGGACAGTGTGGATAAACCGCCAACAATTACCTGTATTTTGGTTTTACCCCAAAGCGCAAGCATTAGAATTGCAGTTGTTAATGGAATAGTAAGTATTAAAGCTATAGCAATATTCATAACAGTTCCGAGTAATATTTAGTCAATTTTTTCTGATGAGTTTAGTTGCTCCATGTTCGATATACCGGTAACTTTATAAACCTTACGTATAAGTACTATGGCAAAAGCCTGGATTCCAAACCCGATAACAATTGCAGTTAGCATTAACGCTTGAGGAATAGGGTCGGCAAATGGTGGGGTTAACACCTCTTTACCTTGATCAATAATTGCGGGAACTCCTCGAGTAATCCTTGCAATTAGGAATATAAACAAATTTGTTGCGTAACCCATCATCATAATCCCAATGATGAGTTTTATCATGTCCTTGTGAAGCATTAGGTAAAGCCCTGCAGCAAAAAGTAATCCTGTTAAGATAGCTAATACAATTTCCATGTTTAATTTTTTGAGAGAGTAATAGTAATGTTCAAAACAACACCAATCACAAGAATGTAAACCCCAGTATCAAAAATTAGCGGAGTTCCAATTTTGCCTATTAAAGGTACTGAAAAACCAAGCCAAATGCCTGTCATTAATGGTTTGTTAAGAAAAATTGGGATAATGATACTAATAGCCGATACCATTAAGCCTGTGACAATTATTACAATTGGTTTGATTCTGTAATTGGCCGTAGAGCTATTCGCTCCTAATACCATGGTTCGCATAAAAAGACCAATTGCGGCAAGCAATCCTCCAATAAATCCCCCACCCGGTGCATTGTGTCCTCTGAAAAGAAGGAACAGTGAAAAAATGATAAAAAGTGGTGTGAGCAACTTGATTGATGTTTGAAGAATAACTGAGCGCATATCTATTGGTACTTTTAATTTCTTAAACGATATTTCAGTATGGATAGAATTCCTATCGAAGTAACGGCCAGAACAACTATTTCACCCATAGTATCGAGCCCCCTAAAATCGACAAGGATAACGTTAACAACATTTCGGCCTTTTGCAAGTAAGTAACTCGATTGTGCATAAAAATCCTTTACTGGCGAAGGAGTTGGTAGCGTGTGAATCCAAAGTAAAAGCATGGTTAATGTAGCGCCAAAAAGTAATGATAGGCCCATGTATTTTAACTTTGAACTATTTGCTATTGGTAAAAATTTAGGTAAGAGGTTAAGTGTAAGCACAAATATTACAATGGTAAGGGTTTCAACAAGGAATTGGGTCATGGCAATATCTGGGCCGCCGAAATAAAGGAATATAGCTGCGGTACCATAACCGATAAGCCCTAACGATACTATTGAAATTAATCTTGACTTGGCGGTGATTGTATTAACCAATCCAATTATCATAATTAAAACGAATACAATTTCGTACCATCTTAAATGAGTTAGTTCCTCAAAACTTTGAAGGGAGGGAAATTGGCCCTTTTGAAGTATTTGGTACCATGTTAGTATTAAGAAAGTGGAAATAATTACTATAAAATAGTTTTTCAGAATTCCTGATTGAAAAAATAAAGTCTGTTTTTTTGCAAGTTCTAACAAGGATATAATGCTTTTGTTGTAGAGATGTTCTGGCCCAAACAATTCGTTTAACTTGGACTTTAATGCACGGGACAAAATATTACCCCGAATTCTGTATAGTACATATCCAAATACCAGTGTTAAAACACTAAGTCCAAAAATAAAGGTAAACCCATGCCAGATTCCAAGTTTTAATACCTTTTCAACGTTTAAGATTTGACTCGAGGAGTGATGCAATATGGGCTGGGCAAGCTGTTCGGAAAATACACCGCCAAGCAACCCTAGAGTTGCCATTACAATTGGCCCAATTAGCATTGAAAGAGGTGCTTCGTGTGGTTTTTTAGGAGTTGAGGCCTCTTTCCCAGTAAAAATCTTATACCCAAACTCAAAAGCAATACCAGTAAACATAACCCCTGTTGAAAATGTGAGAAAACCTATTAGTCCGCTGGCTAATGGTGAGCTGAAAGCCGCTCCGTATATAATTTCTTTGGCTATAAAGCCAAAAAAAGGAATTACACCGGCCATTGAAAGCGATGCTAAAGCCGCTGAGTAGAAAGTGAATGGCATCAATTTCCCTAAACCTGAGAGTACCGATAAGTCGCGTGTGCCAGTTTCGTGATCGATGTTGCCTGTTACCATGAAAAGAGTACCCTTATAAAGTGCATGGGCAAGAAGAAACACCATGGCTGCCTGTATGGATATTGTTGTCCCAATACCAAGTAACATGGTCATTATGCCAAGAGCGCTAACGGTTGTATAGGCTAAAACCTTTTTCATGTCATTTTGAATTATGGCAAATAGCGCTCCATATACCATGGTTATTGCACCAATGTGAATAAGTGGTAACCTCCAAACTTCCGTGTCGGCAAACATTGGTGTGAGTCGGGCTATTAAAAAGATACCAGCCTTGACCATGGTTGTGGAATGTAGAAATGCGCTTACTGGAGCAGGCGCAGCCATGGCTTTGGGCAGCCAGAAATGAAATGGGAATTGCGCTGATTTTGTGATAGCGCCTATTAAGATCAGTATGGCAATTATTGGTTTTAATTTACTTTCGGAAAGTAGGTTTGAGCTTTTAAATATGTCAGCAAGCTCATAGGAGCCCACCTCATTACCCAGTAATATAAACCCCGATAGCATAAACAACCCACCAGTAACAGTTACCAGCATGGCCATTAAGGCCGATTTTCGCGATTCCTCACTGTCATGGTAGTAGCCTATTAACAGGTACGATGACAAACTTGTCAACTCCCAAAAAATGAATAGGACAATAAGATTACCCGACATCACAACACCAAGCATGGCGGTCGTGAACAGGCTGAGGTAAAGGTAAAATAAACCCTTGTTTTTATCCCCCTTTAGATATCCGTTGGCATAATTAAAAATAAGAAAACCAACACCGGAAATCAGCAATACAAAAAAGATGCTTAATCCATCAAGTCTTAATGTAAAATTTAAATTGAGTAACTCAATCCACCGGACTTGCTCTACTAATACTCCTTGCTCAATTACATGATTTAGCTTTGATAATGCGAAAACAAAAATACCAAGTGGAAATATACTCAGCCAGTTACCGCTATGTTTTGGATATAGGTGGTGAACTGGCACTGAAACCAGGGATAATAGTAATAAGGTTATAATAACAGTAATCACCGCCAGTGTTTTTATCAAATATACTAAATTGATATAATGCTGGCAAGGAAACAGCTGGCGATAAATGTTTGTTCAAATGTGTATTGCCGCTATACTATAAGTTGTTGAACTCCTCCTGGTAAGCATTAAAGAATGCCCATGCATCATTCCTGGTTTCGGCGATATTCTTTCCGGTTTGCTTTATGTATTTTTTCCCTACAAGGTCGTAAACTATGGTATCGGTTTGGTTTACGTAGCCAAAGCCTTCGTTAAAGGCAAAGTAGGCAAAGGGTGTAACCTTACATGCAAGAATATTCTTTGATAGAGTAAATTGACCATGAGGCAAATTAAGCTGTGCAAGGAGTGTAGCGGCCAAATCGGTTTGTGAGCATGTGGTTGTGACAACCAAGGGTTTCCTTTCTATAGCCCCGCCCAGCCAAACCATAGGAATACCAAACTTTAAGGGCTCCCAGTTGGGATGGTTTGCAGGATGACGATGACCATGGTCGGCAATAAGTACAATAAGGGTGTTCTTGAACCACTCCCTTTGCTGGGCTTTGGCCATAAAATCTCCAAGACAGCTATCGGCATAGTATGCCGAGCTAAGGAATTGTTCCACCTCGGTCTTCCCATTAAACTTCGGTTTGGCGGGAATTTCAAAGGGCTCGTGGCTGCTAAGGGTGAAGAACATTTTGAAGAAAGGCGTTTTGGCTGAGTCGATATCGGTAAGCAAGTAATTAAAAACATGCTCATCGTGCACTCCCCACTTAGAGTTGCGGTAGCTTTTAGGAAAATCGTCCTGTGTTATCAATCTTTGAAATTTAGCATGGTAAAGGAATGAGCGAATATTCGCAAAATCGGGGTCGCCTCCGTAGTAAAACGCTGTACTATAGCCTTTTTTGTAAAGCACTTCGCTAATGGTTGGCAGTTTGTTCGATTTTGTGGGGTACTTGATTACCGATTGGGTGGGCTGGGCAGGAAATCCCGAAAGTACAGCTATAATCCCTTTGTCGCTTCTATCGCCGCTTGCGGTGGTTCGGGTGAAAAGTATACCCTCGGAAGCCAAACGGTTTAGGTTTGGGGTAACATTGGGAAGCCCGCCAAGGGGGCCAATCAGCTTTGCACCAAAACTTTCAAGTAGAATGATAATAATATTTGGTTGGTTCGTGTTCAAAACATATAATGTACTATCGGTATGCATGAGCTCACCAAAGCGTTGGTGGGCTGCAGCTTTGTCAATTTCAACATTGTATGTTTTGCTCATGCTGCTGCTTTTACTTACGGAGTACATCATGTTCCAAACTGGGTTAAGGGCAGCGTGGTTGCAAAAGTTATTCTGGCTAAAGTACACTTTACCGGGGTTCATGGGTGCAATACCAAAACCTCCACGAATTGGAATTATCATGGTTGCAGCCAGGAAAATGTAAATTGGAGAGTACCACCATCTTGCCTTATTGGTTTGGTTTAGTTCCCTGGCAACCCACTTACGGTATGCAAGGTGTGAAAGGTAAGTGATTCCTATAAGCAAGACAACGAATAGTATTAATAATGGCGTTTTTACCGACGCCATTGCCTCCTTTGGGGTTTTAAGGTATAGCAATGGGGTTGCATCGATACGGTAACCCCAATTGCGGTATAGTTCCATATCGCTGATAACAACCGTATTTACAACTAAAAGTAGTAGTATGGTTAAAGCATTGTACATTCTAGTAATACTCTTTGGGGAAACCCAGAAAAAGATAGCCAAAAGCAGAAATGTTAGTAGAAGAATATATCCTGCAAGCGAGGAATCCATCCAGGCTCCTCGAATGAAAATATTTATGAACTCGTTAAACTTAACCGACTTAAGGTTTTCAAACTGGTAAATAAGGAAAGCTTTACGGTAGGTGGCAAACAGTATTACCCAAAATACGAAATACCTTAAACTGAATGATAAATGTTTTCTCATTTGTGTAAATGATTTAAATTGCAAACCTAATAAATAAGAACGTATAAACGTCACGGTCATGCGCAAGAAAATTTTAGTCTTATTGTTTATTGTTGGGTTCGTTGTAAGCAATTCATTCCCACAAACCTGGAGCATCGCTGTTCACGGTGGTGCTGGGAACATGAAACCCGAAAACTTTACCAAGGAGCAGCTTGATGAGTATGAACGGGAGATGAATGCAGCTCTAAGCATTGGGGTAAAAATCTTGAATTCGGGTGGAACAAGCCTCGATGCCGTTGAGCAAGTTGTCCGATACCTTGAGGATTGCCCGTTGTTCAATGCCGGGAGGGGCGCAGTTTTCACCCACGAGGGGCGTAATGAGCTTGACGCGGCAATTATGGATGGTAAAACCCTTATGGCAGGCTCAGTTGCTGGTGTAACCGATGTCAAAAATCCCATATCGCTTGCTCGCAAAGTAATGGAGGATTCACCCCATGTAATGCTGGCAGGTAAGGGGGCTTCGGAATTTGCTAGAGTTAAGGGTATTGAAATGGTTGATAGCTCATACTTTTTTACTCCACAGCGCTGGAACGACCTTCAGCGTACGCTATCAAGGGAAAAGATGGGCACTGTTGGGTGCGTGGCACTCGACATGCATGGCAACCTGGCTGCTGCAACATCAACCGGAGGAATGACCAATAAACGATGGGGGCGAATAGGTGATGCGCCAATTATTGGTGCCGGAACTTACGCCAATAATTCCACCTGTGCCATTTCGGCTACTGGGCATGGCGAATATTTTATAAGATATACTGTAGCCCACGATATTTCAGCGTTCATGGAATACCAAAACCTTTCACTCAATGCAGCGGTTGAGCGTGTTATTATGGGTAAACTCCTTAATGCTGGAGGGCGCGGAGGAGTAATTGCGGTTGACCGCTCCGGTAATGTTTGCATGATGATGAATACCACAGGCATGTTCCGTGCATTTGCTCGTTCCGATGGAAGTAATGGATTTGCCATTTTTTAAGATACATTTTTTGGGTTTTTAATTACAATTTGGTATAATTTGAATTAAATTTGATGAACCTAACCTTATCAGTAGTGTTAAACCTAATCCGGTAAACTTATGGCACTCGAAGTTCATGTAAAATCAGCTGAAAGCAAGGGACATATCGAGATATTTTTGCTTCACTTTGTACTCATGCTCATCGCCATGTTTGTATTCCTTGCCTTGATTATGCTTATAGGTGGTTCTTTTACCTGGCCAAATTTCTGGAAGTTCTACATCACCTTTATACCTTTAACAGTGATACTTCCTGTTATTGTGGCCATAACCACATCGGTATCGTATAAAAGGGTTAATGTTCACATTTTACCTGCCTCAAAGGTTAACATCGATAAGCTGAAAGATTTCATGTTTAGCGAGGATTACATCATTGTTGATAAGGATAAAACTTTCATACAGTTTATTCGAAGAAAAAATCTACCCCGTTTGCTTAGCTTAAACTACGATAAGCCATCAATCACCATACAGAACGATGAGGTGGTAGTTAATGTCCTTAAACGTTTGTCGTTAGTGTTACTCCCACAGCTTACCATTGGCAAAAGGTTTTTACTTGAGCCCGAAAGCAGTAAAGAATGATTAAAGGATTTCCTTTCTTACTCGTCGATATTCCTAAATGTGAGCAAAACATTGCCTTCATGGTTCAAAAGGCCACGAAGGCAAAAGTTTTATTACGTCCTCACTTTAAAACGCATCAAAGTTTAGCCGTTGGGGAACTATTCCGTAAGCAAGGAGTTAATCGGATTACGGTTTCGTCGGTTGCCATGGCTGAATACTTTGCTGCAGGTGGTTGGAACGATATCACAATTGCATTTCCTTTTGTACCACAAATGGTGCAGCGGGTAAATGCGCTGGCGCTGGGTGTTGATTTAAATGTAACTTTCTCATCTTCTCAAAACCTTTTAGCCACAATTGATAGGGTTGAGAGTAAAGTTGGCGTATTTGTTGAGGTTGATGTTGGTCATGGCCGTTCCGGAGTAGCTGTTGAAAATACCCGTGAACTTGCCCTTATGGTGAATCTTATCAGCTCAAAACCGAATTTGGTTTTTAAGGGTTTTCTTACTCACGCCGGGCACTCCTATAGCGCGAGGAGTAGGGAGGAGGTAGATAAACTTCATTCCGAAGCTTTAAGCAAACTTGCTAAACTCCGAAGCTTTTGGGTCGACCAGTTTCCTGACCTTGCCATATCGTATGGCGACACCCCAACCTGTTCCGTATCCGATGAGTTTTGGGGAATTAGCGAGATTCGTCCCGGTAACTTTGTGTTTTACGATGTGATGCAATACCAAATTGGCTCATGCACCACTTCGCAGGTGGCTTTGGCTCTTATCTGTCCGGTAGTTGACGTGTATCCCGGTAAGCAGAAAATAATTGTTCATGGTGGGGCTATTCACCTATCAAAGGACAGGGTTGAGATTGATGGGGCAGATTGCTATGGCTTTGTATGCAGATTTGATGGTAAAGGATGGAGCAACCCTATTCCAAATGCTATGGTAACTTCCCTTAGCCAGGAGCATGGGGTAATCTCCTATTCCGGTAATGACCTCGATGGTATAAAACCTGGCGATTTACTTGCCATTTTGCCAGTTCATAGCTGTTTAGCGGTCGATTGCATGGGCCAAATGTTCGATTCCGAAGGCAATACATACGATGTTTTACCTAAAAATAAAAGGTGATGAAAAGGTTAACTCAGCTTCTGTTGTTCAGCGTGATTTCTACATTAACAACCGCTCAGTCCACCAAGAGCAATAGTGTATTTGATAAATATTTCGAGAATAAAACCATGAGGGTTGATTACATTCACGGGGGCAACTCGTTTAGCGAGGATTTTAAGATATTTGGCATAAAGAACGATGGAGAGTGGGGCGGAAGAGTTCGGGTGATGGATGACCCTTACAACCTGGGGCTTTATGCATTTGATATAATTGATGCTGCATCGGGAAAGGTTTTATACACACAGGGTTTTTGCAGCGTATTTGGCGAGTGGCAAACAACCGCTGAGGCTGGTAAACTAAACAAGAATTTTGAGGAGAGCGTCAGGTTCCCATGGCCAAAGGATATTTTTAAATTGGTTATGCGAAAGCGCGATAGCACCAACACTTTTCAAGTAATTTGGTCTGAAACTATTAATCCATCCATGTATGCCGATGCAAACCATGCCTATCCTGCGGCTAAGGTGCAATACTTTGTAAAAAGCGGTAACCCTAAGGAAAAGGTTGATATAGTTGTGCTTGCCGATGGCTACACTGTGGCTGATTCCGCCGAATTCAGGAAAGATGTGGAACATTTCACTGAGGCTTTCTTTTCTGTTGAACCATTTAAGAGTCGTAAAACTGATTTTAACGTTGCTGCGGTTTACTCCACATCACCCACTAGTGGCATACGGCTACAGAAACACAACTACTACCCGGCCAATGTTTTGGGGTGCACCTATTACACCTTTGGAACTGAACGTTACGTTTTAACCGAGCGGGAGTGGACTGTACGGGACTATGCTTCGGCAGTGCCCTACGATTTTTTGGTTATCCTATTAAACTCCAATAAGTATGGTGGCGGAGGTATTTACAACCTTTATATCACCGCATCGGCAAAATCGAGCAGCTCCGGATATGTAATGGTTCACGAAATGGGGCATCATATAGCTGGCCTTGCCGATGAGTACTATACCAGCGATGTGGCTTACCAGGTTTCAGCCCCTAAGTATGAGCCCTGGGAGTTTAATATTACAGCTCTTCTCAACCCAGCAAGTTTGAAGTGGAAAAACATGGTTGAACAAACCACTCCAATCCCAACGCCCTGGCAAAAGGAAAACTACGAGCGAACAGGCAAATTGCGCATTGCCGATGAAGTGTACTCAGGTAAGGTTGGGGCTTTTGAGGGAGCAGGTTACCTAAGTAAAGGTATGTATCGCCCCGAGGTTGACTGCATAATGTTCTCCCATTCATTAACATTCTGTAGGGTTTGTCAGGAGGGCCTAAACAGGGTGCTCGATATGTATGTGGTTAGGTAATCCTGATTCCCATTACTGTAACATCATCAACCTGAACATTATTACCTTTCCATTCGGAAAATATCTCAAGCAAAAAATCTTTTTGTTTTGCCATGGGATAGCTGGCTATGGAGCACAACATATTTCTGAAATCCACAAGTCTGAACTTTTTGCCATTGGGTCCGCCAAACTGATCGGTAAAACCATCGGTGTAAAGGTAGATTATATCATCTTTTTCCAGCTGAACGCTGTGCGTGGAGAAACTTACCTTCTCAGTTACGTAGCCAATTGATTGCCGCTCACATTTTACCTGGTATAGGGTGTGTGTCTCGTTTTGGTTCAAAATAATATTTGAGACTGGTTGAGTATTTGATTTCCGAACAATGTTAAGGTAAATATTAGCGCCGGAGTACCTTAATTCCCTTGTTTCAGGGTTGTAGTTGCAAAAGGCAATGTCCATTCCATCAAAAATTTCGGAGCCTTCCCTTTGCTCAAACGATTTATGGAATAACCCGTTCAAATTTTGCAGTACCTCGCCTGGGTTGGTCTCATTGAGTTCACTAACAATTTGGTTAAGACCAAACATGCCAATAATACTCATGAATGCTCCGGGTGCCCCATGGCCTGTACAATCGGCAACTGCAAAAAGCATTTGATTGTTAAAACGCTTGAACCAGTAAAAGTCACCACTAACAAGTTCCTTAGGCAGGAAAATCAAAAAGGAGTCGTCAAAAAAATCAGTTGGCTGTTCTGAGGTTTGTAAAATTGCTTTTTGAATCCTGCGAGCATAGTTAAGGCTATCGGTAATGTCGCGGGAGCGTTGCTCAAGCATGTTTTTCTGCTTTTCAATCTTTTCCTTTTGCTGGGCAAGCAGGAGGTTTGCTTTTTGCTTGTTCCTGTAAGCCAAATACGAAACTACCACCAGGACAATTAGTATTGCAATAAAACCAACCAGAAAAAGCTGACGCAATCGCGATTTGTTCAAGTTGGCCTGGCTTAACAAAAGATTCTCTCGCTGGTGTTGAATTTCCTTCTCTTTCTGACGTAAGGCTGATATATTTTCCAGCCTGTTGGCTTCGCTGATAATTTGATAGTTGAATAGGCTGTCAGTTAATGAGATGTATTTCCTGAGGTATTGGTATCCTATGGTTTTGTTTCCCTGTAGCTCTTCCAGCTGAGAGAGTTCCTTGTATGCAAGCCGACTAATGTTGATTATACTTAAGCTCTCCGATTGCTTTAGGCATTGAAGTAGATACTTTTTTGATTCGGAATAGTTTCCAACTCTGGCGTGTGCCTTACCCAAAAGCAGTAAAGGGTAAAGTTGTCCATACCTGTCGTTTATTTCATTTTGAGTATTTAGGATTGACTGTAAAAGCGGAATCGCACTATTAGGTTTTTGCTGATTAATTAGTAGTTCAGCACCAACAGTTTGAGTTCTGGCTAACTCCTTGGGGTTGTTTTTTAGGTAGGTTTCCGATTTTTTTAAATGTTTATCGGCCATCAGATTGTTTGATTGTCTCAAGCTATTGTTGGCCAGCGCTCTGTATGTTATACCTAGATATGTGCTATCCACTACCACTTTCAGGATAGCTATGGCATTTTCAAGGTAGCTTTGGGCTGTAACAAAGTTTCCAAACTCTGTGTGAATAATTCCTTGCGATGTATAAATTTTTGCTAGGCTTAATGAATCGTTGCGGGATTTAAAGAAGTTAATTGCAGTCAGGTTGTTCTCTATGGCGTTGTTCAAGCGGCCAAGTTCTCCTTCCACTTTTGAGATTGATAGCAAGTACCATCCAATTTTTAATGAATCCCTTGTGGCAATACTGTAACGGTAACCAGGGTATAGGTAATCAATTGATTCGTATAGCAACCCTTTTTCGATATGGATTTGCGAAAGGAGGTAGTATGCCTTTTCTAGGTACTGTTCGCGTCCCATATCCAATGAGACTATTAACGCCTGGTTCGCCTCAATTAGGGCATTGTCAAAATTCTTCTTATTAAAGAGGTATTGCGATTTTGCAATTAACGTCTCCACCAGTTTTACCTTATCGCCATCCCTCTCATACTGACGGGTTAGATTTTCAAAATACTTTAAGGAATCAATATTATCTAATGGCACTGGTTTGGCATTCACCCTTAGTGTTAGTATGCCAAATACAGCTAAAAGCAGAAATGCTTTGATGGTGTTAGGTTTAAACACTTGTTAAAACATTAAAGTTATGGTATAAATGTAAAAAATATTTCAACATCAAAGTCTTGAAAATTGACTAAAACAGTTCGCTAAGCAGGTCAAGCAATTCATTCACCTTAATGGGTTTAGTTAAGTAGCCATAAGCACCTTGGGCAATGGCTTTGTCAATATATTCAGCTGGGGTATATGCCGATTGAACTATAATGGGAACATTGGGTATTTTTTCTTTGATTCTCTTGATAAGTTCTAGTCCATTGGTGTCGGGAAGTTGAATGTCGAGTAGTACAGCATCTATCTTTTCCCGGTTCAATAATTCAATGGCCTGAGAACCCGACATTGCAGTAAGGCTTTTTGCGCCTGAGGCAATTACTACATCGCTCAGGTAGTTAACGTTGGCTTCGTTATCTTCAACAATCAGTATTGTTTTGCCGGTAATTTTATTGTAGTCGTTTTTGGTGGGAAAACCTATCCGGCTAATGTTTTTGGTGTTTGGAATTATAAGGGGTAGTGTAAAACTAAAACACGAGCCCTTATTGGGTTCTGATTCAACCCAAATCCTCCCACCCATTAGTTCTACCAGTCGTTTTGATATTGCCAATCCTAAACCTGCACCGCCGTAGAGACGCTGAGCCGTTTCGTCGGCCTGTCGGAACCGCTCAAATATTTTTTCCTGCAGCGATTTAGGGATACCTATACCGGTATCGCTTACAAAAAACTCAATGGTGGCGTTGTTTGGAATACGGTAGCCCATGGTAACGCTACCCTGCGAGGTAAACTTAATGGCATTGCTAAGCAGGTTAAGCAGAACCTGCTTAAGCCGTTCACCATCGGCAAGTATGTGTGTTATTCCACTGTTGTTACCGATATCGCGCGCTATTAAAATATTCTGTTTTTGTCTTTTTTTCTCGTTAATGGCAAATTGGTGAAGCTCGTTGAACAGGCTATCAAGCTCCACGGGTTGTCTTCGTATGGAGTATATTCCTGCTTCAATCTTGGAGAGTTCAATAATGTCATCGATAAGGGTTAGGAGTAGCCGCCCATTACTGGTAATGTAGTCGGCATAAACCTTCTTTTTCTCAGGGCTTATGGATTCGCGGGTAATTAGTTCCGAGAAACCGAGTATGGCGTTCATAGGGGTACGGATTTCATGGCTCATATTGGCCAGAAAGGCCGATTTTAGCTTGTCGGCTTCTTCGGCTTTACCCTTGGCTAACTTTAACTCGTTTTCCCGCTCTTTTTGGATAATCATGTAGGTTAGTTGCGATGAAACAAACTCAAGAACTTCCAAGTCATTATGGTCGTAAGCATTAGGGTTTTGGTAGTTTTGCACAGCAATAACCCCTACAGTATCGCTTTTAGTTTTAAGCGGCACAGCCATCCAGCACAATGCCGGGGGGCCGTAAAAGGTAAGATTATGCTTGCTTCTAAGCCTGTTCATCTGTTGCCGGTTCAGAATAACACCTTGACCGCGATGCGCTACCCAAAGGGCAAAAGTGTTTCCGCTTGGGTAATCGGAGTTTATGGTGTGGGTGTCGCTAACATAGGCTAAGCTTAGCCTTTGTCGACTCTTATCGAGCAACACAAGGTAGATATTCCTGGCATCGAAAAGCGTGTTCAGCTCTTCCTGCATCAACCTATAAAAATCCTCAGGCGATGTGCTTTCAAGTCCTATTGCGGAGAGTTTTACGAGTGTTCGGTTAATCCGTTCAACTTTACTGCTTAGGGTAATATTTTCAATCCAAACCAAAAAATTGCTCCATTCCACAGGTTTAACATTTGCCCTGTAGGTGTACTGTTTACCATGTGTGCTGTGTTCAAATGTGTATGTGCGCTCCTTTTTGGATGCTTTGAAGGGTAGGTTTGGGAATAGGCTATCAATTCTACATCCATCAGGAATAGGTTTATCGGTAAGCAAAAGTACCGATGGGCTATAGCTTATTACTATCCCATCCCTTTTAACCAGAAGGACACCTATTGGCAGGTCATTAATATCAATGTGATTTTTATTTTTTGTCATTTTTTTGCAGGATTCCCGGATGCAAGCATCAAGTTTTACTTTTCTAATTTAGGTAATTTCCTTTAATCCTCAATGCAGTGTTAAAAGTGTTTAATTACAGGTGGGTTTGAATGTGTTGAAATGTTGCATCTAGTTGGGCTTAGCTGTTGCAATTTATAGGTAAATGGTATTTTTGCATTAAATTTTGTTTTGTATGCATAAGCTGTTTTATATTCTATTAATTGCAATTTTTCCCATTTCTTGTAGCGAAAGCGGCAAGCCGAGCAGCAATTTAAGTCATAGGAATGGCTATGTAAAGCATGCAAAAGGTTTTGATATAGAGATTGATGGCTCAGTGACTAAAGTGTGGGCCAACAATCCGTTTGAACCTACTGCCAATGGCTTGGTTTATACACTGTATGCCGATTCAGTACGAAGCATTGATCCGAATAGTATTCAAATTCCTATAAAAAGGGTTGTTTGCATGTCGTCCACCCATGTAGGTTTTATAGGCGCTTTAGGTGCCAATTCTGCTATTGTTGGAATTTCCGGAACAAAGTATGTCAATAATCCTAAGCTCTGGGAACGGGTTGTTAATGGACAAATTGCCGAGGTAGGATATGATCAAACCTTGAACTACGAACTGTTAACCCGCTTGAAACCCGATGTAATTTTTGCTTACGGGGTTAGTTCGGAATCGCTATCGTTTATCGATAAGCTAAAGGAGTTGGGGTTAAAGGTGGTAATGGTGTCCGATTACCTAGAAACATCGCCATTAGGCAGGGCTGAGTGGATTAAGTTTTTTGGTGCTTTTTTGGGTAAAAAGGAGTTGGCCGATTCAATTTTCAGTGAGGTTGAGGTAAGCTATGCCAAGCTTACCCAGTCAGTAGAACATGTTGATGCTAAGCCAAAGGTTTTTCTTAATTTGCCATTCAGGGACATATGGTACTTCCCGGGAGTTGATAATTACTTTGTGAAGCTGATTAACGATGCTGGCGGAAGTTACGTTTTCCCTGAACTTACAGGCTCCCAAAGCCATCCGGTGAGCACGGAGGTAGCGTACAAGGCTGGTTTAAGCTGCGATATTTGGTTAAACCCTGGCACCGCTAACAGCCTTAGCGATATTACCAATTCCGATAATCGTTTTTCCAAGTTTAAATCGTTTAGCAATGCAAGGGTTTACAACAACAATAAAAGGATGGGGCAGGGAGGCGGCAACGATTTTTGGGAATCGGGTGTGGTGCATCCTGAGCAAATACTAAGCGATATGATTAAAATATTTCATCCGGAATTAATGCCCACCGATTCATTGTACTTTTACAGGCGATTGGAGTAACCATATCTTTTAAAAATTCAGTTGTTTATGAAATTTGGAGTCATAATTGAAACAAAGGAGCCCGAAAAGGCATGGAATGCCTTTAGGTTTGCTGTGGCATCGCTAGGCAAGGGGCACGAGGTTATGGTGTTTTTAATGGGTGAGGCTGTTGAGTGTCAGGGTTTAACCCATAACAAATTTGATGTTGATGTACAAATGCTCAAGTTCGCAGCTGAGGGAGGAACAATTCTGGCTTGCGGAACCTGCCTTAAGTCGCGCCAGATGGATGGAACCGAGCTATGTCCTATATCAACCATGGCCGATTGTATTCAAATGGTGGAATGGGCCGATAGGGTTATCACGTTTTAGCAAATACACACAAAGCAATGCAGGGTAGAACCCGAAATACAATACTATTTATCTCGCTGATGGTGGTTTTATTGCTATTAGCCCTGCTTAGCTTGCTTTTGGGTTCAGTGGCAATACCACTGGCAGATATCAAAGCCTATTTTTTTGGTGGCAGCTTTACCGATGAGGTGAATTTATCCATAATTCAAAATTTCCGAATGCCCAAGGTGGTTTCCGCTTTGCTTGCCGGTTCCGCTTTGGCAGTAAGCGGTTTACAAATGCAAACCGTTTTCCGGAATCCGTTGGCCGGCCCATATGTTTTGGGTATCAGCTCTGGTGCTAGTTTAGGAGTTGCTCTTGTGCTAATGGGTTCTTCGGCATTTGGGCTTTCGTTTTGGGGCAGTCAGGTAGGAACGGTTGTGGCAGCGCTTGTTGGTTCGCTTTTGGTTTTAATGCTTATACTGGCAGTGTCCATTCGGGTAAGAGATATTATGACACTGTTGATTTTAGGGATGATGTTTGGCACGGCTGTTTCAGCAGTAACAAGTCTTTTGCAGTACTTTGGTAGCGAAACTTCCTTAAAGAATTTTGTGATATGGACGATGGGTAGTTTAGGAGGTGTTGGCCGTCAGCAGCTTTGGCTTTATGCTGCGCTGGTTCTTTTAGGACTTGCACTTGCCTGGGCGTACGTTCGTCCGTTAAATGTACTTGGAATAGGCGACACCTATGCGCGTAGCCTTGGTTTCAATGTAAAGCAAACGCGGTTCCTGATATTCCTTTCAACAAGTTTGTTGGCCGGAACGGCTACCGCTTTCAATGGGCCTATAGCTTTTGTGGGCATAGCCGTGCCGCACTTGGCGAGGATGGTTTTTCGAACTTCAAACCATGCCATTCTGGTGCCTGCTTCGGCTTTGGCAGGTGCTGCTACTCTTTTACTTTGCGATATTATTGCCCAGCTACCAGGGTCGGCAACTGTGCTTCCCTTAAACTCGGTGGCCTCGCTAATGGGTATCCCTGTTGTTATTTATATCGTTCTAAAAAACAAACGCGTAGTTAGCTGATGAACGGTATAGTGATTGACATAAAAGGATTAGTATCCGGTTACCGAAATGGAGTTTCATCAGCATATAGGTATCCGGCGTTTAACGCCGTGGCTTTGCGTGGCGAACTTATTGCGCTTATTGGACGGAATGGGGTGGGCAAGAGCACGCTGCTTAGAACCCTAGCACGCTTACAGCCATCGCTTGATGGGAATGTTTTTGTTAAAGGGGTTAACTTTCAGCAGATATCAGGTTCAGAGTTTGCACAGCTGGTGAGTTTTATCCCCTCGGAGCCAGCACATGCTTCGCATACTACGGTTTACGAGTTTGTTAGCATGGCCCGTTATCCCTACCATGGTTGGTTTGAGGCTTTGAATGATAATGACTATAAATTGGTTGATGATGCAATATCGGCCGTTGGTATGCAGAATTTTCGGGATCGGTTTATCGATAACCTGAGCGATGGAGAGCGCCAGCGCGTAATGATTGCCTTTGCAATTGCACAGGATACGCCAATTATCATGATGGATGAACCAACAGCTTTTCTTGATTTGCCCAATAAGTTTGAGGTTATGCGTTTGCTAAGGGAGCAAGCACAAAAGGGTAAAACTATTATCATTTCCACTCACGACCTGCAAACCGCTTTTGGTTTAGTTGATACCATTTGGCTTATGCTTTCCGATGGTGTTAGGGTTGGCGCTCCGGAAGATATTGTTCTGTCCGGTAACCTCAACCGCTTAATGGACGATACGCCTGTACTCTTCGATTTGAAATCGGGACAGTTTGTCTATAAGCATCAAACCAGGTTAGTGGCTTGTGTTTTGGGCGGTTCGCCCAATATCAAAAAGTGGACCTCGCACGCACTAAGGCGTATGGGATACGAGGTTGAATTCTCCCCCATTGCCGATGCTAGTGCCTACGTTCAAATTCAGGAGCATGAGGGTAAGGTACAATGGATACTTGGCCGCGACGACCGTAATCCTACCTTCGATTCCATTCGGAATCTATGTATCTACATTAAGGGAACCGCGCTTCTATAGCTTTATTTCAAAGCTATCGGCATCTAAGTGAACGGGGAATGAACTTCTTACGCTATGTAGGTAATCCTTATCGATGCTTGAATAAATTACTTCCTCCGTGTTTGGTTTAGCCTGGGCAATAATTTGACCCATGGGGTCAATGATTTGCGAGTCGCCGGTGTGGTTTATTTGGTTGCCATCGGTTCCAACACGGTTGCAGGCAGCCACGTAAACCTGATTTTCGATGGCTCTTGCCACCAGTAGCGAGTTCCAGGCATACCTACGACGCTCCGGAAAATTTGCAACAAGTATCATCAAATCGTAATCGTTCCGGTTACGAAGCCAAACCGGGAAACGCAGGTCGTAGCATACTGCCAGCAGAATTCGCCAGCCCTCATGGGTTACAATCACGCGTTGTGTTCCTGAAGTATAGTGTGCGTCCTCGTTTGCCATTCGGAAAAGGTGGCGTTTATCGTAGGTTTCAATTGTGCCGTTAGGGTAGGCAAAAACCATGCGGTTGAAGTACTTGCCATCGGTTTCGGCAATGTAGCTACCCGCAAGGGCAAACCCATGCTTTCTTGCCATGGATTTCATCCATTCAACGGTTCGTCCCGGATGCCTCTCAGCAAGGGAGGCCGGACTCATGCTGAATCCGGTTGTGAACATCTCGGGAAGTAAAACCAGGTGTGTTCCGGGTTCAATTCCAGTCAGTTTCTGCTCAAACTGCTCAAAGTTCTTATCGGGCAATTCCCAGTATAGTTTACTTTGAATTACTGCTATCTTCATTTTCCGCTCTCCAATTAATGATGCACTGTTCAACAAGTGTCTCGTAATGGGCTGAGATATTTCTTACCAAATCAGGTATTTCGTGGTAAATGTGATTGTCAATCTGCTTAACCGGTAAAACACCGGGCGAGGTGCCCGTGATAAAGCATCCTGTGGTCTGCTTAATTTCATTAGCCCCAAGGCACCTAAAGTTAATGTTGATTTGCAGGGTGTTGCATATTTCAATCACTTTTTGACGCGTTATTCCGCCAAGCACCTTGCTATCGGGGGCGGTAACTAGTTCATTATCTTTAATAAAGAATACGTTTGATCGGCTCCCCTCAGTGATAAAGCCATCGTGGTCAACCAGTAAAACCTCGTAGCATCGGTGTGTTTCTAGAATTTCGTTAGCAATGGCCCTAATGGCTTTGTTCTCAAACTTAACAGTTGGGTTATGCCTTTCGGCATTGAGGGTTTCAAGGCGAACCCCCGTGCTTATCTCATCGGCAGTTGGGTAGCGCGATGGTATAAAGTATATCAATAGGGTAGCTCCGTTTTCATTGGAATAATACATCAACCTAAAATTTCTCTGATCAACCGGGTTTGCTTTTAGTAGTTCCTTTATCCCATGGGTGATCTCATCGAGATTTATATTATAGCCCATCATCTGGGCAGAGTACATAAAACGGTTTAGGTGATCGTTCAGAAATATTGGAGTGGAGTTTTTTACACGAATTACTTCGTAAATAATATTTTCACCCTCGGTTAGGGCGACGGAAAACTTATTAAGGGGTAATATTTTTCCGTTGTAAAAGAAAAAACATTGTTGATTATCGGGTGGAAAATTCATGCCATAAATGTTTCCAGCAAAAATAGCACAAGCTATTTTTTTTAAAGCAATATCCTAAACAAATGTAGGTTTGGGTTTTAAGTTTACTGTTCCCTTGATGTGTAATTGTTTAATATATTGCTGATTAGGGGTAGATAAAAGTTGTTGAAGAAAGCATTCCTTGGTGAGTTTAGGTGAAGTATAGAGTTTAGCGTTTTCCCCCCTTTCAGCTTTGATGTGGCTATGCTAACGCTGTTTTCGGCAAAATCGCCTGCAAAGTAGTAGCAGAACTTATCGGAATAGCCTTTCACCACAGCTGGGAACTGGTTTTTTAAGCCAAACGATTTTAATTTTTCCTCGCCTGCTGGGGTTGTTTCCAGCTTAAAAGTGGCATGTACCTCTGAACCGATTCCTGCCATAATAATATCGAACCATCCGTAAAATTCAGTTTCCTTTGGATTATTCTGCCATTGGGGCATGGTAGGTTCGGTAATGAGTTTTACTATGGGGGTTAGCAGGTCAGAGCCTTCCTCAAGCACATCAATTAACCCATCGTTGCTAATCAGGATTATGCCTGAGCCTTTACTTGGCCAAGGTTTCTGGTGTTGTTTCTCGTATAGCTTAACCATCCATTCGGCAGGTCCCTTACCATTGTTAATTGCCCCAAGATTTGGACAATACTTACCAGCCCAACCAGTCCAACTCACATTGAAAAGTTCTTCGGTTTTGGTTCGGATAAGTGCATTGGTTGGGGAGCTAAACATGTTGTACTCGCCAATAATAAGCTTATTGAGTTCCTTCATCCGTTTCAGTAGAAAGTAGTCGTTCTGGTTTAGGCCTCCGTAAACCTTCGATGAATTTGGGGCTTTGGTTTCGGTTTTATACCACTCGTAGGAGTAAACCCCGTAGCAATCGGCATAGTAGGCGGCATCGTAAACGGCAGCATAGGCATCTACCTCGTTCAGTCGAATCGATTTTATATCGAATAGTTGCTGATTTAAATCGATGGGGAAAAAGCCCCAGTAATCCGATTTATGGTTGTACGATTTGCCATCGGGGCCCACAATCCGAAAGTGGTTGAGCAGCCAAACAAGCGATTTGTGCTCAATTCTATCGGTTTGGGTTACTGTTTTGTCGAGTATGTATATGTTGAGTGGCTTTGACTTCTGAAGGTACCAGGCTAGGTGAAGCGCAATAACAATACCAATGATACATGCAATAGCAATTCCAAGGTAAGTGGCAATCTTTTTCATTGCAATAAGGTTTCTAAAACTTGTTTAGCCTTGGCAAATTACAAAAAAATGAAAAAGATTACAAGTGAAGGGGGTAAATTCGTGAAACGTGAGCCGTGAGCCGTGAACCGTGAGCCGTTAAAAGGTTAAAAGTTAAAAGAATGGCTTTAAGTGGGGATGAGGAGGAATACTCGGAATGAGTCGGAATACTCGGAATATGATGGAGTTAGATGAAGTTAGATGAAGATAGAGGTAGATTGAGTTCGTGAAAAGTTAAAAGGTTAACGCATGGCTTTAAGTGGGAATGGTTCGGAATGATTCTGAATACTCAGAATGCGTCGGAATAGACACTCTTTTACTTTCAACCATCAACCATCAACCATCAACCATCAACTGTCTACCCAATTAGTTTCACAGTGTTACACGGAGTTTAACACAGTGTTACAGAGTGAAAATCCATCATTTCTGCGGAATCAGTGTTCAATTTCCAAACACAAAACACAAAACACAAAGCACAAAATAGGCTTAATAGACATTTTTCAGGCTGGCATAGTGTTTAACTCCAATAAATATCGAACTTTGAAGAATTTGAAAGCCTTGAATGGAAAATTTGCTTTTTTTGCAAAGTGTCAAGCTGAAAAAAACTATTAAATGAGTTTTCGAAGGCATCTGCTCTTGGAATTGTCAATAAATAAAGGCTGACGAGTGTCAGCCTTTATGACCATTCCAGTCGGTCAGGATATTCCTGACAGGTTGCTCTCCAGCAGAGCCTGTTTCTGCTTACCTGACATACAAATCTATTAATACTATTTGCTTCTTTCGAAAAACATTAAAATAAAAAGCCTGAAAAATGTCCATTAGAACAAACTACCTAAAAAATAGCCTGAATTTTGTCCATTACGCCACAAAATACTAAAACCATCAACCGTCAACCATCAACCGTCAACCATCAACCATCAACTGTCAACTATCAACTATCAACCATCAACCATCAACTTAATAATTGGCTTGAACCTTTTGGGATTCAGCCCGGAGATGATTTGATGGCATATTTACTAAAAGATTTTTACCACTAAAACCCTTGCAGTGTTTGTTGATTTATTGGTAAGTGAACGACTTTCGTTAATCTCAACAAACGTAGCTGAATTTGGGGTAAGTAAAGCCGATTCGTTATTTACGGTGAGTTCAAGTTCCCCATCAAGTAGGTAGAATACAACGCCAAATGGGTTGGCATGCGCGGGTATTACCTCTCCTGGTTTAAGCGTTAGATGAACCATTTCTACTTTAGAACTTGAAAACATTATACGCCCGTCCAAATCGAATGGAACCTTTGGCGCGCTCAGTAGGGTTTCGGTTTTAATCATTTTTTTCATTTTTTTTAACCACCATATACATGTATGCTTTGACTTGCAGAGGGCAAGTATTTTATTCCCAGCCAGGTAATTAGCAGAACCCCCAGTGCAACAATCATTAAATGAGCCAGTAGCTTGCGCTTGGTGGGCAAGTACCGGTGAATATGAATAACTAAAAGATAGAAGAACCAGGTAATTAATGCCCAAACCTCCTTTGGGTCCCATGCCCAGTAGTCACCCCATGCAAACTTAGCCCAGTAAGCGCCTAGGAGCATTCCCAGCGTTAAAAGTGCAAACCCGGGATATACTAGTCGCATTTGCTGCTGGAGTTCATCGTGAACTGAACCTTTTGAAAATGATGTCCAAGCCACTGAAAGGCTTGCTGATGCAAGAACTGCATAGGCTAACATATACGAAACCACATGTGGTATAAACCAGGGGCTTTGAAGAGCAGGCATAAGAAACCTACCCTGATATTCTGGATGAATGATATCAACAACCAGAAAAACCGAGGCCATTATTAGGCCTATGGTTAGCATGTTTTTACTGCGATATGCTTTAAATACGCTTAGGCTAACAAGGCTCACCAGGAAAGAGTACCATATTCTAGTCTCAGCCATGGTTCGCATGGGCGGGCGTTTAATATCGAACCAGTATAAAATAATAAATACCCCCAAAAGAGCGCTGGCTGTAACTCCAGAATACCATAAAATGATTTTTCCTTTTGCGGATTCTTTGTGGTTAAAGTAAACAGAAACTAACCAAAGTAATATCACAGTCAGAGCAACGGGAACAAAATAATTCCAAACCATTTGTTTACTTTTTTGAATCGTTAATAAAAACCAAGCCTAATCCACCCAGGAGCATCATAGCAAATCCTATGTATATCAGGGGTAACCATGGGTCGTAGATTACCTTAAAGGAGCTGTAGGTTGAGTCTGGGCCAGCAAGATTATCGTATGAATACTGGTAAATCCACCAACCATCAACCCTAAAGGGTTTGTTTACCTCAATTAGGCATTGGTTTACGGAGTTTGATTTTTTTGAATAGATTTTGGCGTATGAACCAAAGTATTTTGCCTCGGCAGGTAAAAGTCTTAGCTCTCTGCCATCGGGAAGTGGAAGGGTCTTTTCGGCTGTAACATGGGTAAGGCTCGAGATCCAGCCCATTGTAACGGTTTGCCCATTCGAGTCAAATACTTGTATCATTGCCGCTGGCCCGGTAAAGGGAACACCCCTTGCATCAATGAAGGTTGAATCGGTTGCAAATGCCTTGGGTAAGTATTGCATAACCTGAATGGTTAGGTTATCAATTTTAATGCTTGGGTTACTGTTTAGGTCGTATTCCGATTCTGGGAAGAATGTCTTACTACCCATTAAAGCCAATCGAGGTTGGTAGAATTGTGCTTCAAACTTTTGTAGTTCAATTGCTATTGGCAATTCAATTACACTACCGTTCTTGTCTGTTCCGTACCATGCAATTTCATTCTGGTTAACCTGAACGGTTCCTCAATCTTATCGGAACTTCCTACTAAACCTGCCGATAAGCAAACCCAAAGCCCTGCATGGTTAAGGGTGAAAATTATGTTTTTTAGGGTAATTGGAAATACACGGTTTACAACAGCCGCCCCTAAGGTTATTAGCATAAAAATTAAAGGGAATAAAAACAACCAGGAACCCAGTAGGTTAAATAATGCCCCGGGTATTCCCATACCATGTCCTATCTGTGGGATAATTCCCATTAGAATAATTGAGAAGAGAAATAATGAAATTGATGGAATAGCTGACTTAACCGAGGCAAGCCAGTTGAAAAATTTCGATTTTGGGAAAATGATTTTTAAGAGGATTAAAAGGTTAAGAATTGTAACTAAAACGATAGCATTGGTTGGGAAACCAGGTTTAGGAAATAGCGATAGAGGGACAAATAGTTCCAAAAAGAAAGCTAGTACCCATAACCCAACGGACACAATAAAACCCTCTAAAAAACCCCAAGGCCATAGCCAAAGGGGTTTCTTTTTAAATTGATTGCCCATGATTTTGATTGCTACATTATTCTTTCAGGCAAAGGCATGTTCTGTTCACGCTCTTTTGCTAATTGTAACCACTTGGGAAGCACATTTTTCTTCCATTCTTCTTTCTCACCCTTAAGTTTTTTCAGATCAATCCCCACATAGGCCTGAGCTTTTTCCTTTGATGAAAGGTCTGGCATGGGAACAGGCTCATTGTGTCCTAACGTTGCAAGTACCCTGGAGAGCTGTAAGCGTGCTTCTGAGGCTTTCTCTATTCCATCGGCAATTATTCGCATACTCTCAAGGGGAGCATGGAACGATGCTCCATGGCTTGCGGCTACAAAATCCCAACGCCACTGTGCTTGTCTGATTAGTTTTAGTACTGGCTCCATCATTTTTTCATTGGCGCCATTGTCCCATGCGAATTTTGCTTCTATATGTGCCTTTACCAACAAGTCTTCCAGTACAATTTTTTGGGTATATACTCTGTCCTGCCTATCGTAAACGTTCTTAATGAGTTCTTCTTTTGTTTGTTTATGACAAACCATGCAAGAGGCCTCCATGTTGTTCAGGGGGCTTTGAACCTTATGGTCGGTAATTTTCTGGCTACCTTCTGTAACGTATGGCATATGACAATCGGCACATGAAACCCCGCGCTGGTAGTGAATGGAATGTTGGAAAAGCTCAAAATCGGGATGCTGAGCCTTTATGATTGGAGTTTTGCTTAAGGGGTGAATCCAGTCGGCAAATGCGTATTCGTCGTAGTACTTCTCAATGTCATCAACGTTAAGCCCTTTATCCCAAGGGAAGGTTACATATTTACCATCGCCTTTAAAGTAGTACTCCACATGGCACTGGGCGCACACCATAGTGCGCATTTTATTTAACGGCAACGACTCAACATTTTTACCCATACGCTCATAAGCCTCTTTTAATGGAATTTGGAACAGGCGTAGAGTCATATCGCTTGGATTGTGGCAGTTTGCACAACCAATAGGGTTTACAATTTCCGAGAGCATAGCCGACCACTTTGTTTTGTAGAAATCGGCTGGCGACATTTTAGCCATAACCCTTGCAACATCGGGGCTCTTGCAAGCCCAGCAACTTGAATTTTGAGGGCCCTCATTCTCATTGGCAGGTGTGCCAGTGCGTAACGTATTATGAACATCCACCACTGAATATACATGACCTCGGGCCTGATTAAAATCTTTTGAAAAGGCATAGCCGGCAAAGAGTATTACCAGTCTTGGGTCTTCGTCAAGTAAATCGCGAAAAGCGCTTCCGCCATATTTTGACCGGAAAAGGGTATCAGACATCTGGGAGTAGGTTTGATACTCTCGCGGAAATGCCATACCCCATGCCTCGTTTCGGGGCTCAAACTCATCGATCTTATACCTTGGAGTATTCATTAGGTTTGCTTCTGTTCGTCGCTGAACAATGCTGGCTGCCAGTAAACCAAGAACAAAAACAACAATCATTGTTCCCAGAAATAATGCCCATCCAATCCATGGATTCTTAGCAATTTTTTCACTTAACGGAGTTTTCATGTTGGTATAGGTTTAATTCTATTTAATCAGTTTCTTTAACCAGTTAGGGGTGTCAGTTTTAGGCACTGGTGCAGTGCCATATGGTGTTGCGGAAAGGCTTTTTACTGTGCCATGGGGTACCTCACGGTGACAATCCCAGCAGCGTTTCCCATTTCCGGCAAGTATTGTATCTAAATCGACATTGGCTTTAACCATGGCTGTGAGGTTTCCATGGCAGCGTATGCAGTTTTCCTGAACCACTCTTTGCCCAGGCTTATGCATGTAAATGGTTTGGGGGTAAGTGTTTAGTGTAAAGATGGTGGCATGCCGCAAACCATCGTTTGCTTTAAAGTAATACTTACGGACGATGTTGTCGTGGGGTACGTGACAATCGTTGCAGGTGGCTTGTTCCCTATGCGATGAGTGGTGCCAGGTAACATATTGCGTCCTCATGATATGGCAATTAACGCACGTTGCAGGGTCGTCGGACACATACGACCATGCCCTGGAGGTATAAAAAACAAACAATCCTGTTCCAGTGAAAATACCCGCCAATACAATTACTGGTACTCGCCAGTTTGGTGGGGGTTGAAAACGTTTTAGTATCTGTTTAGCCCAGTCAAACATATCGATTTTTTTTCAAATTTAGGTAATAAAAAGTTTAGAATCAATTTAAATATTTACGCTTATACCACATCATAAAGCCCGATAGTACTACTACCACAAGGAAAATGCCTGTTAATGGAACCACCAGGATGTAAAAGTCGCCAAGTATAAAGCTGAAAATTCGACCGGTATGGATTTCCTGAGCCAGATTCCACAGCGGGAATTTGAAAGCATCAGCAACTGTTGATGGCATTGGAATAGCAGGCTCTGAATGATGTAAAGCAACCATCCCTTTATCGTAATCGAATATGTATTCTAACCCTGAAATATGAGCGTATCCCGATACAACATTCTCGCCTAATGGTTTTCGTAGGCCGTTTTCTTTTCTATGCAGGTTGCCTGTTATGTAGTTGAAGGTTTCTCCCGTGTCGGGGTTCCAACGGAATAATCCGCTAAAGCTTCCCACCAGGTAAAACACGCTGTCTAGAGGCTCAAGAACATTGATGCCCATTACGCTAACTGGTGGCTGATTGGGAAACTTGGTTAAGGGCTCTGAGAAGTCAGTGCAATGGTAAATTCCATCGGACGTTGCCAGGATGAACTTTTTTCTAGCTGAGTCATATCTTATATCGCGAAGTTTATCGTTCCAGTAGTAGCTGTTAGAAACCTTTTGGTTGTTAAGCACTATTTGACTATTGGCAATGGTTAGCAGGAAAGGAGGACGCAGGAAAGTTCCTGTTAGGCCCGATATTACCAATAGCAATGTAGCCAGTGCTCCTACCTTTAAGTGCCATTTATAAGAGAAACGGGTGGTACGTTTTAGTTTATGGAACCTGAATTGCTCATGGTACCTTTTGATTATTTTGGGGGATAAAAAGTAGATAATACCTGTAATGCTTAAGAATATCATGACCAAGGCAACCAAATCGGCTAATAATCGTCCGGGAATTCCAAAAATCTCGCCGCTATGAATATTCCAAAAAAGCCGGAAGGTTGATATTTCTTTTTTGGAACCTAGAGGGGCTTTCAAATCGATTGGCGTAAACTGCAGGGTTTGTGCCGATGAATAATAAATTGAATTACGTGTTGTAATGTATATACTTGATTCGACCACCTCAATTGAGGTGCAGAATTCATCGCTTTGAGGTAGGTGCAACTTTACCCAATGATTTTCCCCTTTGCCAAGCCAGTACAAACCGAAACGGGTGGCAGCAAGTATCCCGTTTGGGGTTACTTCAAGGTCAAAAATCTTTCTGTAATCGCTCCCTTCCGGGATACCATCCATTAAGGGCTTCCAATTTTCAAAATTGCCTTTGGTAAACCAAATCCCAATTCCCCCATAAAGGATGATAGAATCAGAGTAAATGGTTCTTGCTCCTTTTACCGATGCCAGGTTCCAGTTTTTTAACTGGTAGTTCTTAGGTAAATACTTACGGTTGATATCGATATGGGCAATGGTTTGCCGGTGATTCATCAAAACTCCCGAAATGGCAAAAAGCAAAAAAAACAATGTAAATACTAAAGCGGGCCATTTGTGGTACTTCCGCAGAGTACTATAAAAACTCATAATAGCAAAAGGCTTTTTCTTTCAGAAAATTGTTTACGGTTTATAGAAATAGATATTAAAGTGTTCATCGTCAATCTTTTCTACCCAGTGTTTTATTCCCAAGCTCGAAGCCTTATCTATTAAGGGTGCAGTAATAAATGGGGCAACCACTTTGTAGATTTTATCAGAACTCAGGTCGGTTAAATCGGCCATTATCTGGTTAACTGGTTGCTCGCCAGCCTGTAACATCACCCTTACATCTATTTCTGAGGCAACTTTGTTAGAATCGAACCATTGTGGTTTCTGGGTGGTGAACTCCATCTCATCGGCACCCTCAAGCAAGTCCTGTCCTACAGCTTTCCGGAGGACATTAATAAGTTCCTCTACCTTAACATTTCCAATTGCTGCAGCTTGCTGAAGTGTTGCAACACGTGCAACTGTTTTCCTTAGAACAGGATTTTTCAGCTTTTCAAAAGCTGGAACATACCCAATAAGCACCTCCTCGAGCTGCGGGTATGCTTCAATTAGCTGCAAAACCTTGGTTTTAGGTGTTATAATGAGTTTGTTTTCGTCCATAACTATTTGGAATATGATAGAATACGTTGTTCACCTTCAAGTTTGCGATACACTGAAACATTGTGCGAAACCTCCAAAACACCAAGGTATTCACCTTTCTCGTTTCGTAATGCAAAGTACTCGATATGTATCAGGTTGCCACCAATATTAATCCAGAAGGGGGCTCTAGAAGCCTTTCCGCTTTTAAAGTCCTCAATGATTTTATCAACAATGTGTGCGCTGGCTGGGGGATGGCATAATCTTACATCGCGGTTAAGGATAGCCCTGTTACGCTGGAATATTCTTTCGGGGCTTTGCGAGAAATACTTAACCTTATCGTTTTTGTCAACAAATGTGATATCAACTGGTAAGGTGTTAAGGATTGCCAGAAGTTCTTCCACTGAGAAACTACCCGTTGGGAGTTGAATGTTTTCGGCCGTTTTGTTTAACTCCTGAAGTTCGCTGCCTTCAACCCATGATGGTTTCCATTTTGTAGGAGGGTCGTATAGGCAAAAGCCTATTTCAAGCTGCTGCTTATGAATCTCGTACCAGTCAGCTTCAGTAAGCTTATCCAAGGCCATGGGGAAAAGAATTTCTTCCTCCTTGGTAGTCATTTCCATAACGCCTTTAATGGCAGGGCGAAGCACAATCTCGCTTGAGGCAATTAGTTCGTCGCGTGATATTCCTTCGGTTTGCAGGAGTTCAATTGAGCCTTTAATAAGCTCTCTTATTTCATCGTGTTTTCCCCACATTACCTTTGGAGGGCCAGTAATTCCCTGCTTTTCAAGAAAGGGGAAAAGTAGGTATTCCTTTCGCTGATAGTGCTTATCTACATCAAACAGAGCGTTAAACTGTCCCCTAAGCTTGAGTACAAGCTTTGGGATGTCAACTGCTTCACTTGACTCAAGTTCCATAAGCGATTGCTCAATGGATTGGCAAAGCTGGTTGAGTTCTTTATTTTCCTTAATGAACACATCAACAGGGTGACCGTCGGGAATTTTTTTAACCGTGGTAAGATCGATATTCCCCTTCAGCACTGCTGAGTGTACATCGCAAAGTTTCAGTACTTCCTGTTCCGGTAAACCTTCGCTAATCAATTCCTGCTCAACCTCAACTACCTCGCCATAGGGAATATTAGTCAGGCTTTGTATTAGTTCCTGCCGCACTTCCTGTTCTGAGTCGCCTTTATGTAACCGGAGAATGAGCTCTTTGAGCTTTTTCTTCCTGTTTTCGGAGTTATTTATCAGTTCGCTCATGTTTTTTCTTTTAAAGTTAGGAATATAATAAGCGCAAGGCAAGGGAATTGATTAATGTCAACTATTCCTTTATCATGGTAAGAACCATTTTAAACCTTTCCTCAGCCTGAAGTGCATGAGGTATGTTTGCAGGCATAATAATTGTTTCGCCTGCAACTAGCTGGTGGGGTGTTCCACCGATTATTATTGTGGCTTTACCTTCAATAACCTGAACAACGGCATCAAAAGGTGCTGTGTGCTCGCTTAGACCCTCGCCCTTATCGAATGCAAAAAGCGAGATGTTTCCCGTTGGGCGTTTTAGCACATTTTTGCTTACTATGCCGCCATTACTGTATTCAACCTCATTTATAAAGTTGAACTTATGTCCTTTAGGAAATTCATTCATTAAATTCATAGCAATTTGGATTAGAGTTAATTTATGCACAAATGAAAAATCCCAGCCGTAGTGCATACGGCTGGGAAAAATGGCTAGCCTACCATTAGCTTGATGTCTTCATCTACAGTAGTGATTCCACCAATTCCAAAGTTCTCAACCAATACTTTGGCCACATTGGGAGAGAGGAATGCAGGAAGTGTTGGGCCTAGGTGAATGTTCTTTACTCCCAGGTAGAGTAGCGCAAGAAGAACAATTACAGCCTTTTGTTCATACCATGCAATGTTGTAGGCAATTGGCAGTTCATTGATATCGTTAAGTTGGAATACCTCTTTTAGCTTAAGAGCGATAACTGCCAATGAATAGGAATCGTTGCATTGGCCGGCATCAAGTACACGAGGAATTCCACCTATATCGCCCAAAGGTAATTTGTTATAGCGATATTTTGCGCAACCTGCAGTGAGGATAACTGTATCCTTTGGTAGTTTCTCAGCAAACTCGGTGTAGTAGTTGCGATCCTTCATACGGCCATCGCATCCGGCCATTACGATAAACTTACGAATAGCTCCCGATTTTACAGCATCTACTACCTTGTCGGCCAAGGCAAACACCTGTTCGTGAGCAAATCCGCCTATAATTTCGCCCTTCTCTATCTCAACAGGAGGTTTGCAACGCTTTGCGTGTTCAATGATTGCGCTGAAATCCTTTGGTTTGCCATTCTCCCTGTCGGGTATGTGTTTTGCGCCCTCAAGACCTGCTGCACCGGTTGTGTAAATCCTATCCTTATAGCTGGCATTGGCAAGTGGTGGAACAATACAGTTAGTGGTGAATAGGATTGGGCCATTGAACGACTCAAAATCCTCGCGCTGGTGCCACCAGCTGCTTCCGTAGTTACCCACAAAGTGTTTGTATTTCTTAAAAGCAGGGTAGTAGTTGGCGGGTAGCATCTCGCTATGGGTGTAAACATCAACCCCAGTGCCCTCGGTTTGGGCAAGGAGTTCCTCCATGTCCTTAAGGTCGTGACCACTGATTAGGATTCCCGGATTGTTACGAACGCCAAGGTTTACCTTGGTGATTTCAGGGTTACCGTAGCTGGTGGTGTTGGCCTTATCGAGCAGCGCCATGGTTTGCACGCCATACTTCCCGGTTTCAAGTGTGAGCGCAACCAACTCATCGGCATTCAAATTCTTTGTGATATCGGCCATGGCCTTTTGCATGAATGCATAAACAGCGGTGTCCTCAAAGCCAAGGTTGTAGGCATGCTCGGCATAGGCAGCCATACCCTTTACGCCGTAGGTAATCAGTTCCTTAAGGGAACGGATATCCTCGTTGGTTTCGTTCAGAATTCCCACGGTGGCAGCTTTAGCATCAAACTCTTCGGGCTTACCTTCCCATGTGCATCCCTCAAAGGTGGTGTCAACCTTTACCCCTTTCTTTTGGGCTTCATCGCGCAGCATGTTACGAATTTCTATGGCCTTTTCAACACGCTTCGTGATGGCTGTCTTATCAAAATTGGCATTGGTAATGGTGGAGAATAAGCTGTCAAAAACAAACTTGTTAACCATAGGACTTTCGTAACCCTTTTGCTCGCGGAGCGCTGTGCTGTAAACGCAAATCCCCTTGGTTACAAAGAGCAGGAGATCCATCATATTGGCAAGGTCGTCGTTTTTACCGCAAACTCCCTTGATTGTGCAGCCTACTCCTTTGGCTGCTTCCTGGCACTGATAGCAAAACATACTCATAGCTTGATTGTTTTTAGTAAATAGTTAAATGTAGTAAGTGAATTATTGATTTTGTTGATTATTTGCTGATTAAACCCAGTTTGACTCTAAAATTTCACCCTGAATTCCAACAGTTATCACCTTAATAGGTACCTTGCGTTTTGCATGTTCCATGGCCATACGGGCTAGCTGAACAAGCCCACCGCAGCAGGGAACCTCCATTTTCATCACAGTGATAGTGTCAACCTGTGCATCGTCAATTAGCGCAGTAATCTTCTCAACATACGATTCCTTGTTTGAGTCGAGCTTTGGGCAGGCAATAGCCAAGGTTTTACCCTTCAGGTGTTGGCTATGGAAATTGCCAAGGCTGAACGCCACACAGTCGGCTGCAAGCAACAGGTTTGAGCCGCGGAAATGACCCGAGTGTGGGTTAATCAGGTGTAGCTGTACGGGCCAGTGGGTTAGCTCCGATTTCCCCGAAACCATTCCCTCAGCACCTGCATTGGCTTGTGCAAAGCTGCGAACTGCCGAACCCGGACAACCCCCACCATGGTGATGCATGGGTTGAGGCTTAACCTTGGGCTCGCTTGTCCCACAACCGCAGGCATCCTTGGTGTGGTTATGCACTGCTTGTAGCACCTCATCTACGCTGAACGTGAGTTTGTCGCGGTTGGCCAACAGCCACTCAACACCCTGGCGCAGATATTCCTTTTCGTTATAATCCTTTAGGTGCTTTAGGTGAGCAATAACGGTATTCTTACCGTTTGCCACCATCTTGCTAATGGTGTGTACCTCGTCGTAAGGCTCAGCCTCGCGGTGCTCAATGGTAATGGCACCCTCGGGGCATTCGCCTATGCAGGCTCCAAGTCCATCGCACATCAGCTCGCTGATCAGTACAGCTTTGCCATCAATAAGCTGTAGGGCTCCCTCGTGGCAACCACTAACACATAGTCCGCAACCGTTGCACTTGCCCCTGTCAATTGTAATAATGTCGCGCTTCATATCTATTTATTTTTAATTGTTATCAAATTGGGTTGATTAGTTTTTCTGAGACAAAAGTAGGCCAACCCCACTCCGCGAATTGTAACATATGTTACACACGGTGCGGATTTTGGAGTTTTTAGGGTTGATATATATCAATACCGGAAGTTGTGCGGTGTATCAGGCTTCTGGAAAACTAGTGGCTATTAGTGTTTGAAGATAGTTGACAGTTGATAGTTGATGGTTGATAGTTGATAGTTGATAGTTGAGATTGCGGTTTGAGCACTCCCTGTAAGCGAAAATCTTCGCCGTAGGCGATATGGTATTGTAGGTTTCCGCGCAGCGGATAGGGAGATATAATTGAAAAATCTATAATTTTATTATTCCCCGCATGGGATAATTTTTTCGCCGTAGGCGATATGGTATTGTAGCAAACCCAACGCCCCACCGTTTTTCTCTTCCCCGTAGTGGATAAACCCCAAATGCGTAACCCCTACGGGGTAAGGATATTTAATTCCGTTGTTTTTTTACAAAACCCTATGCCCTACGGGCAAAGCATTTGGTGCATGATTTTGCCATAGGCGATAATTTTTTTCGCCGTAGGCGATATGGTATTGTAGAGAGAGTTTACCCGCAGGGGATAAGTTTTTTCGCCGTAGGCGATGAGGTATTGTAGGGTTTATGAAATAATAGCGGTATCCCCGTAGGGGATTAACGATGAATCAAAAATAAGAATATCAACATATTACCACAGTGTTACACGGTGTGGCACAGTGTTTCACTGAGTGAGGTTATAGGTCTTTTGCATTTACCATCAACCATCAACCGTCAACTATCAACTCAATTAGCATCACAGAGTTACACAGGGTTTAGCACAGTGTTAAATCGCGTAAATCCTTCAAATCTGTGTAATCAGCGTTCCATTCCCAAACACTAAACACTAAACACTAAACACCAAAAACCAATCACTAATCAACCATCAACTAGCCTTATCCCTTTACTTCCCTTGCTAGTACTTACCCCTTAAAGAACAGCTATTTCAGCTCTTCCTCTAAGATTTTTTCGAGCGTTTCCACGCTTATTCGCTTAGCCAAAATCTTTTTGTTTTTGTCCAAAACGTAAATTACAGGCGTGGCATATATATCGTACAGGTTGCGGAAGTTTGAGCTGAACGTAGGATCCCAAACATTTATCCAGGTTAATTCGTTGGTTTTAATGTATTCCATCCATTTGGGCTGGTCGCCCTGGGTGTAAACGGCAAACACCTCAAACCCTTTACCCTTATATTTCTCGTAAACCTTTTTCAGCTCAGGGGTAACCTTTTTACAGTGGCTACATTCTGGATCCCAGAAGTAAGCAACAGTAACCTTGGCATTAATATCGCTTAAGCGGTAGTATTTCCCATTGGGGTTTGGCAGCCAAAGATCAGGGGCTACATTGCCAATAATATTGGGCTTTATGGCTTTTACACGTTCGGCAATCTTATCGAGCAGTTTCTGGTCGGCCCACCAGGTTTGGCCTCCCAGGTAGTACTTTTCAGCCACTGCCACAAATACACCATCCATTCCCATTCGTTCCGAGGTTTGAAATTTATTGGTTAGGGTAGATAGGATGTACTGGAACATCTCCTTGTTGGCCTTTGCCTTCTCAATTAGTTCAATTGCTGCTGGGATAATGCTATCGGGCATGGGGAGTAGAACCCTATCGAAATACACATTTATTTTACTCTCCAGTATGGGGGTTCGCAGTAGGCGAGCATCGGAAAAATCGATATTATCAAAGAAATGGTACCGGTTATAGTTGTAGTTATGCGCCCAAACCAGCGAATCGTACTTTGGAGTATCCTTGGCTATATTGTGCTTGGGTGCTTCAACATTCCGCATGGCTTTTATAATTGCTGCAAGCAGGGTGCCCTTGTAGTTGGTTTCCACCTCGTCCCAGTAAGCTAAAACCTTGTTGTTAAGCTCGTTCATTTTATCGCGGATGGCATTGGCCTTAAGAGAATCGGAAAGCGATTCCTTCAGCTGTTCCGAGAGCTCCTTGCTCTGCTTCTGCATGTCAATCATGAAACGCTGGTACTTAATAAACCCTTCGTTTTCACTAGAGTTGGTGAACTTGAGGTTTTCGAGTAAGTTATCCTTCGATGTGGCAACTGAAAATTTCTGGTTCTTATCAACAAGCACCTCAAAGTAGTTTTTCTCTGGCAATATAACAAGGTATATACCACCAGGCAAAAGGGTGTCGCCTTCAAACACGGCAACTCCTTTGCTATTTACTGTGGCGGTATCTTTCACATACTTTTTATCGCCAAAGTGGTAGCCTAGCAGTAAATCACCCTGGGTTAATCCATCAATCTTAACTTCAATCCTGTATCCGTTTTTTTGTGCAAATGCACTTGCAAAAACCATTAAGCTCAATGTGAGTGTAATCAGGAAAAACTTTTTCATAGTTCATTCAATTTTCATGGAAGCAACAAGCAAAGATAGCATTTTTGAAATGAGCCAATATTGATAGCCCTATATTTCAACAAAAATACAACCTGTTTTGTTAGTGTATCAAATTAGATACCAAATTTGATGGATACCTGGAAAGATGCCCGGCCAAACCGATTAGTTCGTGAGGTTAGTCCATACCTTTTACAGCATGCATATAACCCTGTAGACTGGTTTCCGTGGGGCGAGGAGGCTTTTGCGAAAGCTAAAGCAGAAAATAAACTTTTGCTCATAAGCATTGGTTACAGCAGCTGTCATTGGTGCCATGTAATGGAGCACGAATCGTTCTCGGACGAAAAGGTGGCTAAAACCATGAACGAGCGATACGTTTGCGTTAAGGTTGACCGTGAGGAACGCCCCGATGTCGATCAGATTTACATGAATGCCGTGCAGATTATTACCCGTCGTGGTGGTTGGCCCTTAAACTGTTTTGCCTTGCCCGATGGCCGACCGGTTTACGGAGGTACCTATTTCCCAAAGGAGAACTGGCTTAGCATACTTGAGAGCCTCGATGAAACATGGAAAAACGAGCCTCAGCGCATTTACGAGGTTGCCGATGAACTGGCCGAGGGGATTGCAAACACTGAGATTATCAGGGTTAAAGCTGATGTCAGTAATGTTAACCTTAATGTCGTTTTAGCTGAAAACCTCAATTCCTGCCGAAATCAGCTCGACTTTAAGTTGGGTGGCACGCTGGGTGCACCCAAATTTCCCATGCCGGGTTTGCTGAAATACCTGCTGATAACCGGACAACACTCCCAGCGTAAGGACTTACTTGCTTTTGTCGATACTACCCTTGAGCGAATGGCCAACGGCGGCATATACGACCACGTTGGCGGTGGATTTTTCCGCTACTCGGTTGATGAAAAGTGGTTTGTTCCCCACTTTGAAAAGATGCTCTACGATAATGCCCAGCTAATTGAGGTTTACTCCCTGGCCTATAGGCTCAACCCAAATCCTTTGTATAGGAGAGTGGTTGAGGAGACTATTACCTTTATTGAGCGTCAACTTCTATCGTCAACTGGTGGTTTTTTCAGCGCACTCGATGCCGATACGGCTGGTCTTGAAGGTGGTTATTACACCTGGGGGAAAAGCGAGGTTGAGCAGATATTGGGATATGACTCAGAGCTTTTCTGTGTGGCTTACGGTATTACTCCAACCGGTAACTGGGAAAGCACCAATATTTTATTCCGCTCCCTTACCAATGCCCAGCTCTCGAGCCTTTTTGGACTACCCGAGGGGGAGATTGATTACAGGCTTAAAACTAGCCTTATAAAACTCAAGAACCATAGGGATTTCCGTGTCCCTCCCCTTGTCGATGATAAAATTATCACCTCGTGGAATAGCTTGATGGTTTCGGCTCTTTCCACTGCATATCTTACCTTTGGTTACGATAAATACCTTCAGTTTGCCTTGTTATCCGCAAATTATCTGATTGATAACCATGTTAATGATGACTGGACACTTAGCCGGATTACATGCAAAGGGAGGGTTTATGGTACTGCATTGCTCGACGATTACGCCTATACTATCAATGCGTTGATAAATCTTTACCAAATCACCAAGAGTACAGTATGGCACGATTATGCTGTTAACCTGGCTCAAAAAACTAAAGAAATTTTCTTCGACATCAATTCAGGAATGTTTTATTACACTCCTGTCGGCACAGAGCTTATTACCCGTAAAATGGAACTGATGGACGGTGTTATGCCTTCGGCATCGGCTGTAATGGTAAGTAACCTGCTTGCACTTGCCGAACACGATACTAGCAGTGAGTATGGCACAATTGCATTGCAAATGATTGCTAACGTTGGGAACCATATCAAACAGGGCAATGTTTTTGTTCATACTTGGGCATTACAGCTTTTGAGTACCATTCTGCCAGTTGCTGAAATCAAGGTAAATGGCGATGATTTGAATGCTACCAAAATGTTGATAGCCTCAAAATTGGTTTACCCTAAGCTAAAGTTCCTGCAATCAACCGATATACCCAACATGTACCTGCTCTGCATAGGAAATACCTGCCAGTCGCCTACCGATAATTCCGAAGATATTGTAAAGTGGACTAACGCTATTAGCTATGAGTACTATGTTTAGTTGGAACGCATAAAGCACCTTGGTCGAATTGTTTTAAAATCAAATCTCTTGTTTCAATTGTACTATTTTCCGGATAAAGTTACACTGCTGTCCGCCTAATGAATTTAAGGGTTTGTAAAACCCTACTTAATTTATCCTCTTCGGGAAATAGTAAATGTTAGGGTTGATTTCTCAAACAACACTTTACTGCCTTTGACCAATCGAAATAATAGAATACGCCGAAACATCTCAAAATGATAGATTAATAGAGATCCTTCGCTCCCCGCTAGGGCGGGACAGGCCGCTCAGGATGACAAGCGGAGTTGACAGTTGATGGTTGATGGTTGATAGCAAAAACACCAAACACCAAACACCAAACACAAAATACTAACCACCTCTGTATACTGCACACTAATTTTCTCTCTACCTTTCTAAACTCCCTTTTTATTTTCAAAAGATTTATCCTAATTTTATTGAAAATTTCATTGAATGGCGTACTCGTTTGATTCATATAGGGTTGAAATTCTTCAGAGGCCTTTTGTTCGTTCCGATGGCTTTACCACTAAGCAAACCGCAAAAATTGAGCTGTTCAATAGTAAGGGTGTTTTAATAACAACATTAAGCTTGGGCATCCCTGAAATGGCCGATGTTTATGAGCGTATCGGGAAAATGGAACCCGTTAATCTCGATTACTGTTACATCCAGGGATTCTCCACAGTTGCCTGCAAGCGATACCTCCAAATTGACAAAGCACAACCTTTGCCTATTGCTCAGTTTACAGCCTGCAACAGTTTTTTCGATTCGCCAGTAAGCATCGATTTGTCATTATCCATAAGCGAAAAAGAATTCGTTATTGATGAATCGTACGTGGTTACTGAACTTTTTGATTTACACCTATCGAATCTGTTAGGCTCTTTCCGTTTAACCAATTGTTATATAAAAGCGGCCAAGAGCAATTTTACCCAGATCAGGTTTAAAGGGGAGCAGGTGTCGTTTAAAAATACAATATTCGATGTGGGTGTTAAGGATTTTCAGGACACCTCATTTGGTAGTGGCGAGGCCATTTTCACTAATGTTGATTTTGGCGATGGCGATGTATCGTTCATTAATGCTGGGTTCAATAATTCCGATGTCGATTTTAGGGTGTGCCGGTTCGGCATGGGTAAGGTCGATTTTCACTATTCCCGGTTTGGAGGAGGTGGTGTATCGTTTGAGCGTGTTGACTTTGGTAGTGGGCGAGTCGATTTTCGTGCTGCCGAATTCCGTGCTGGTCGAACCTCGTTTAACCGTGCCTCCTTTCGTGAGGGGGAGTTGAACTTTGAGGGTGCCGAAACGCCAAAGGGTAAGCTCGCTTTCAAACGAGCTGCATTTGGAAACGTTACCCTTTTTTTCGATTTATACCAGGGGGCTAAATCCGAAATCGTTTTTGAGCGCTCGTTGTTTAGCCAAAACATTAGCTTTTCCGAGGCACAGATTGGTAGGCTAATTTTTTCCGATTGTCAGTTCAATTCTACGGTTAACCTGCATGTAAAGCAGAGTGACGAAATTAGCTTAGCAGGCTGCACCATTCGCGATATAGTTGAATTTTATACCCATGGTGATCCACCCAGAATCAATAGCTTAAACCTGACGGGTGTACGATTACTGGGTCAAATCTATATCGATTGGGTCGCCAATGGCGTTCGTGGATTGATTTACTCTCAGGGATGTACTACAATAGCTGAGAAGGCTGAACAATTCCGAATTCTAAAGGAAAACTTTAATGCCCTTGGCAAGTACGACGAGGAGGATGCTGCCTATGTTGAGTTTAAACGATGCCATATGAGAGCATTGCTCTTGAGCTCAAATAACCAGGGCAAGCTGAGGCATTTTATCAATAGGATAATTTACTGGGCAAAGAAACTGCTTTTCGATTATATGGGTCTTTTTGCCACCTCGCCCCAGCGAGTAATTTTCAGCATTTTGGTGGTTTACGTAATATACAGCCTGGCATATATCGCTATAATGGGTTTGGGTTGGGGGCATATTATTGCAACATCGGCCAGTGGCGAACAGTTGGGGGTAATTGCCCGAGGTTTCTACTTTAGCGTGGTTACCTTTTTCACCATTGGCTATGGCGATTTTGCACCTTCAGGAATAGCAAGGTTTGTTGCCGGCACCGAGGGTTTTATGGGGGTATTTCTGATGGCTTACTTTACTGTGGCCTTTGTGAGGAAGATACTCCGCTAAGGCTTTAGTGTATAGTGTGCAGTGTTCAGTTTACAGTAGTGGTTGATAGTTGATGGTTGATGTTTTTAGTATTTAGTGTTTTGTGTTTAGTGTTTGGAAATTGAACACTGATTCCGCAGATTTGATGGATTTTCACTCTGTAACACTGTGTTAAACTCCCTGTAACTCTGTGAAACTAATTGGGTTGTTGGTTGAAAGTTGTTGGTTGTAAGTAAAAGAGTGTCTATTCCAACTCATTCCCAGTATTCCAACTCATTCCGAACCATTCCCACTTAAAGTTATACGTTAACCTTTTTCACTTTTCACTTTTCACTTTTAACTAACTCAAACTTCCTCTAACTTCCTCATATTCGGAGTATTCCGAGCATTCCGAGCATTCCGAGCATTCCGACTCATTCCCACTTAAAGTCAATCTTTTCACTTTTCACTTTTCACTTTTATCCTTTATCCTTTATCCTTTATCCTAAAACCCTTACTCCTCCCTAAGCAGGTTTGGGCGTAACCGTTTGGTTCGCTCATAGGCCTGTTCCATTTGCCACTTCTCAATCTCCTTAAAATTACCAGATAGTAAAATTTCGGGTACTTTCCACCCATTAAATTCAGCGGGCCTAGTGTAAACTGGAGGAGCAAGTAGTCCGTCCTGAAACGAGTCCGTTAGTGCCGATGTTTCATCGGAGAGCACGCCTGGCACAAGGCGTACAACGCTATCTACAATAATGGCAGCTGCCAGTTCTCCCCCCGAAAGCACATAGTCGCCAATAGATATTTCACGGGTAATAAGGTGTTCGCGAACACGGTGATCAACCCCCTTGTAATGGCCGCATAGTATAAGAATGTTTTCCTTGGTACTCAGGATGTTTGCCAGCTTTTGGGTGTAAGGTTCGCCATCGGGCGAGGTGTAAATTATCTCGTCGTAATCCCTCTCGCTTTTAAGTTTTTCTATTGCTTTGTAGATGGGTTCAATCTTAAGTACCATTCCGGCATCGGGACCAAAGGCGTAGTCGTCTACCGTGCGATGCTTATCGGTGGTATAGTCGCGCAAATGGTGTAGGTTTATACTAACCAAACCTTTCTTTTGCGCTCGTTTTATTATGGAATGGTTAAGCGGACTTTCAATCAACTCAGGGAGAACGGTTATTATATCAATTCTCATACTCATTGCTTTATTCTGCAAAATTACTAAAAAGTTAGCTATTGGGAGTCAACGTCGTTTAGATAGCAGAACAGACATTGCTTTTGTCATCCTGAGCGCAGCGAGGGATCTTTTGATGGGTAGTGTGCAGTGTACAGTTTGCAGTTTACAGGGAAGATGGAAAGTAGTGTTTGGTTTTTAGTGTTTAGTTTTTGGTGTTTAGTGTTTGGTGTTTAGTTTTTGGTGTTTAGTGTTTTTGCTATCAACCATCAACTGTCAACTATCAACCATCAACTGTCAACTCCGCTTGTCATCCTGAGCGGCCTGTCCCGCCCTAGCGGGGAGCGAAGGATCTCTAATCGGCCCTAGAGATGTTTCGCTAACGCTCAACATGACAATAGTCTTGGGAACTTATCAAAAACAAGTAACACAGAGTTACACAATGTAACACAGTGTTTCACAGAGTAAATGACATGACATTCACGGACAACGAACAACGATTCACGAACAACGAATAACGTCTTCAGCCCCGTAGGGGCTGACATTTGTAACTCCATGAAACTTCCGTATGTACAGCGATGCACGCAATACATAATCCAAAGAGCAAGGGTGAAGCGTTGCATCGCAATGAGAAAGGTATAAGAAAGAGCGTTTTACATGTTCTTTCTTGTCTTGATACAAGAAAGAACCAAAGAAGATCAAGGCATAAAAGCCCGACCCGATGGGTACCCCGCGGGTGGAACTGCCACGCGATACTATTCGCCACGCCTGCGGCGTGACTCATGTGGTATCGCTTACAAGACCCACCGCAACGTACCACCCCCGACCCATTGCCGGGTCAGGCTTTTATGCCTCTGCTTGCTTCTTCAGCTCCATTCCCTTTCAGGGAAAAGAACTGGGGTGAGGTCGTATCCCACGAATGACGAACAACTTATACGAGTGGCTTCATTTGTCATCCTGAACACAGCGAAGGATCTCTATTCATCCATCGTTGAGATGTTTATGCGGAGTCTATCCCTATTATATCGGGACCCAATATGACAAACAACCTTAACTAAACGACGTTGTATTGGGATTGGTTACTCTGAATCCTGCAAGCATTGTTTACTTTAAAATTTCAACCCACAAGTAAATCGCATGCTATTACAAAGCGCATGTTTTTAAAAGTATTCATGATTTTTCGAAGCATTATAGCGACATATTGACACGATGGTTTTGTATTTGTATGACATAATGACTTGTTTTTCCGTATGGCACACTATTAGCTAAATGTTAAATGTGAATGTGAATATCAACTTTAAAAATTATAATACTATGACACTTGTAAGTTTCTACAACCCGCTTGCCTCAAGGAGGAGAGGGTTCGATTTTGAGAGGGTGTTCGATAGCTTTGTTAAATCGGCCAGCGAAATGGCTAATGCCAGGCTCAGCTATCCAGCCGTAAATATCTATGAGGAGCCAGAGCGCTTTCGTTTGGAGGTTGCTGCTCCCGGATACCAAAAGGACGATTTTAAGGTAAGTATCGATAACGATATGCTTAAGATTAGCGCCGAGAAGGAAAATAATCCTGTTGAAGGTGAGGCTTATACCCGCTGCGAGTTCCTAACAGGCTCATTTGAGCGAACCTTTGTTGTTGGAAAGGCTATTGATACCAATAAGATTGATGCCCGTTACGATAATGGCATCCTCACGGTTTTCCTTTCCAAGCGCGATGAGGCTAAGCCACAAAAGCCCAGAAGTATTAAAATTGACTAAGTATTTATATTGCAAATATTATTCAGCCCGAATCCCTTTAAATTCGGGCTTTTTTGTTTTACCAGTCAATTATTCTTTATTCTTTTACGTTAATTTGTTTGCGTTACGCCCGATTATATGTAATTTCGTAGGCAAAATTTTTTAAATACTGCTGATTTATAACCGGTTAAGTTTTGAGCTATGAATACTAATGAGCTGAACGATCCTAAGGATCAAAACCTCGAGAACATCGAGGGTACGATTGTGTCTTCCAATGCCGGCAACCACGATGTTGCTGATAGCGTGAACGATTTGGTCGATGTTAATGCTGACAAACCTATGTCAATTACCGATGAGGCTTATGATGAGGAGCCCAACGATGAGGAGTTGAAACCCCTTGAAATGGACGACGAACATGTCGATTTTGATGAGGAGGATGAGGAAGAGGCCGAGATTGACGAGGAAGACGATGAGCCCCATGTGGACTACTCAAACCTTTCAAAGGATGAGCTGGTTCAAACCCTGAAGGATTTAATCAATAACCGACCCGTTCAAAAAATCCGTCAGAAAGTTGAGAGTTTAAAGAGCATATTCTACCGCAAGCATAAGGCTGAGGTTGAAAAGTTAAGAAAAGAATTTGTTGACGCCGGAGGCGACCTTGAGCAGTTCTCGTTGCCCGAGGATAATGCTGAAGTGCAGTTCAAGGAACTGCTAAAGCAGTATCGTGCCAAACGCGCTCAGTATAACAATCAGCTCGAGGAACAAAAACAGCATAACCTGGAGCAAAAACAGCAAATTATAGAGAAAATAAAGGATCTGGTTAACAGCACCGAGCCTGTTGGGAAAATCTATCAGGAATTTAGGGATTTACAAAAGCAGTTCCTTGAAGTTGGCCCTGTTCCCCAGGCAAGCTTAAACGATTTGTGGAACAACTACCACCATCACGTTCAGGCCTTCTACGACTTTGTGAAGATTAGCAAGGAACTCCGCGACCTCGATTTCAAGAAAAATCTTGAAGCCAAAATAAAACTCTGTGAGCAGGCTGAGGAGTTACTTCTTGAGCCCTCGGTTGTTGTTGCATTTAAGAAATTGCAGAAACTCCACGAGCAGTGGCGCGAGGTTGGGCCAGTTCCACGCGAAAATCAGAATGAGATCTGGGAGCGTTTCAAGGAGGCTACAACTAAAATAAACAAAAAGCATCAGGAGCATTTCGAAAGCATAAAGGAGCAGCAAAAAAAGAATCTTGAAGCCAAAGCTGAGCTATGCGAAAAGGCAGAGGAACTTGCCGCTCAAAATCCAAAATCGGTAAAGGAGTGGAATAAACTATCAAAGGAACTAATTGAGCTGCAAAAGCTCTGGAAAACAATAGGGTTTGCAACCAAAAAGGAAAACAATAAGGTTTTTGAGCGTTTCCGTAGCGCCTGCGACACTTTCTTCAACAAGAAACGTGACTTTTTCAAGGACATTAGAGATGTTCAGGTGAACAACCTACAGCTTAAAACCGAACTCTGCCTGCAGGCCGAGGCATTAAAGGAAAGCACTGACTGGAAAAAAACTACGGAAGATTTAATCAACCTTCAAAAACGCTGGAAGCAAATAGGTCCTGTTCCTCGTAAAAACTCCGATGAAATTTGGAAGCGTTTCCGCGCTGCCTGCGATTACTTTTTTGAGCAAAAGTCGAAGCATTTTGCATCGGTCGATAACTCATATGAGGAAAATCTCAAGGCCAAGGAAGCATTGATTGCCGAGGTTGAAGCCTTTGAGTTTGGCGAGGATATGGAACAAAACCTTAACGCCCTCAAGGAATTCCAGAGGCGCTGGACCGAAATAGGGTTTGTTCCAATCAAGGTAAAGGATGATGTCCAAAAGCGTTTCCGGTCTGCCATCAAAAAGCATTTCGATAAGCTAAATGCCCAGGAGGGCAAGAATAAGGTGGTGCGTTTTCAGGCTAAGCTTGAGGAAGCTAAGGCTAACCCTCGTGCCATGTCCAAACTCCGCCAGGATAGGGAACGCATGTTTAACCGCATGCGTCAGCTGGAAAACGACCTCACCGTTTGGGAGAACAACATCGGTTTCTTTGCTAAAACCAAGAATGCTGAGGCGATGATTGAGGAGGTTAAACGTAAAATTGAGCGGGCAAAAGAGGAAATTGCTGAGCTGAGCGAAAAAATTAAGCTTATTGATAAGTTAGAACAGTAATACTTAAGGTCATGCCACAGTCCTCATCTACCAAATACATTTTTGTTACCGGAGGAGTTGCTTCCTCGTTGGGTAAAGGGATAATCTCAGCTTCGTTAGGTAAACTTTTACAGAGTAGGGGATACACTGTAACCATCCAGAAGTTGGACCCATACATAAATGTTGACCCAGGAACACTCAACCCATACGAGCATGGCGAGTGCTACGTTACTGAGGATGGTGCCGAAACCGACCTTGACCTCGGGCACTACGAGCGCTTTATCAGTTTGCCCACATCGCAGCTTAACAATGTTACCACCGGTAAAATATACCAAACGGTAATCAGCAAGGAGAGGCGTGGCGATTACCTTGGCAAAACCGTTCAGGTTATTCCTCATATCACCGATGAAATAAAGCGCCGGATTAAGCTGCTTGGAACAAAAAATAAGCTTGATGTAGTTATTACCGAGATTGGCGGAACGGTTGGCGACATTGAGTCGCTACCATACATTGAGGCTGTACGTCAGCTTAAATGGGAGTTAGGCCCAAATAATTCAGCTTTTATTCACCTCACTCTTGTTCCTTTCCTTTCCGCGTCGGGTGAGCTAAAAACTAAACCCACGCAGCATTCCGTAAAGGAGTTGCTCGAGAACGGTATCCAGCCCGATGTGTTGGTGCTCCGCACCGAGAAGCATTTGAGCGACGATATCCGCCGAAAGGTAGCCCTTTTCTGTAACGTTGAACCCGAGGCGGTAGTGGAGTCAATTGATGTTAAAACCATCTACGAGGTTCCACTATTGATGCTCAAGGAGAAGCTGGATTTAACCATACTTCGTAAGCTTAACCTTCCTGCATCGGAGCCCAAGCTCGACGACTGGATTAGCTTTGTTAACCGGGTTAAGAATCCCAGCCATCGCGTTAAAATTGGATTGGTTGGTAAGTACGTTCAACTACCTGATGCTTATAAGTCAATCATTGAATCGTTCATTCATGCCGGGGCCGCCAACGACTGCAAGGTTGAGCTGGAGCTCATTCAATCCGAGGATATTAATGCTAGTAACCTTAGCGAGAAACTTGGTCATTTAAAGGGCATTCTGGTAGCACCAGGGTTTGGCCATAGAGGTATTGAGGGGAAAATTCTTGCGGTTAAATATGCTCGTGAGAACAAAGTTCCCTTCCTGGGAATATGCCTGGGTATGCAGTGTGCAGTTATTGAGTTTGCAAGGAATGTTCTTGGGTTAACCGATGCCAATTCAACCGAAATGGTTCGAACTACGCCTTACCCGGTTATCGATCTTATGGAAGACCAGAAAGGTATAACCGACATGGGAGGAACCATGCGTTTAGGTGCATACCCATGTGTAGTGACCAAGGGTTCAAATGCCTATAAGGCATACAAGAAACTTGAGTTTAGCGAGCGCCATAGGCATAGGTACGAGTTCAATAATAGGTACTTTGAGCAGTTCCAGAATGCCGGAATGATACCTGTGGGCATTAACCCCGATACCAACCTTGTTGAAATTATGGAATTGTCGGATCACCCTTGGTTTGTTGGGGTTCAGTTCCACCCTGAGTATAGCAGCACAGTCCTTAGACCTCACCCCTTATTTGTTGATTTTGTGAAAGCTGCAATAAATTTTAACAAATAAAGTAAGTGTAAATGCTACCTTTGCAATCACTCCAATTTGTTGAATTTTAATTTTTAAACTGAATAATATTTTTGAGATGGATAGGAATACGGTTATTGGTTTAGTGTTGATTTTTCTTATAATGATTGGTTTTGGTTACCTCACACAACCATCAAAGGAGGAGCGTGAGGCATACCAACGAAAAGCCGATTCAATTGCACGCGTTCAGGAAGAGGAGCGCCAAAAACGACTTGCCGAAGAGCAGGCTAAAGCCTTACTTTCCGATAGTGCCAAGAAACAGGAGGCCATTACTCAGTTCGGACTATTTTCCGATGCGGCAAGTGGCACCAACAAGTTTATCACCCTTGAGAACGATTTAATGAGGGTTACCCTTACTGCTAAAGGGGGGCGTATTTACTCGGTAGAGCTCAAGAAGTATAAAACATATTCGGGTGAACCACTCGTGCTCTTTACTGGCGATGAAAATACATTTGGCCTTCAGTTCTGGGGCGATAATGTTGCCGTTAAAACAAACGATCTATTCTTTACCCCTCAAACAACCGATAGTATTATTACGGCTACCACCGACTCGGTTTCAGTAACCATGAGGCTGGCTGCAGGTGGTGATGCCTATATCGATTACATTTATACAATCAAACCCGGTAGTTACATGCTCGGTTTCGATATCAAGTTTAATGGCCTGGAAAAGAATATTGGGAACCGTTTGGGTTACATCGATCTTATTTGGGATTCAAAGCTACTGCGTCTTGAAAAGGGTTTGGAGAATGAGCGTAACTACACAACAATTGCCTATCAATTTTTTACAGGCGATTATGAGGAGTTCAACTCTCGGAGCAAAGACGATTCAAAGGAGTTGAATAACAAGATTAAATGGGTCGATTTTAAGCATCAGTTCTTTTCATCCATCATTGTAGCCAACGACCATTTTGTTAATGCTGATTTAAAGGCCGTTAATATTGATGATGGAAAGCATGTTAAGCAGTTTAGCGCCCGCTTGGCTTTGCCTTTCCAAAATAAGGAATCGGAAAGTATCGGTCTGAAATTCTTCTTCGGGCCCAATCACTATAAAACTTTAAAGTCGTATAATTCGGGTTTTGAGAAGGTTGTTCCATTAGGCCGCAATATTATTCGCTGGATAAACAAGTATGTTGTTATCAATGTTTTTAATTTCCTCAGCCGGTACATTTCAAGCTATGGTCTCATTATTTTACTTTTAACCATATTTATCAAGATTATTATTTCACCCTTAACCTACAAGTCCTACCTCAGTTCTGCTAAAATGAGAGTGCTTAAACCCCAGGTTGATGAAATCAATGCAAAGTATCCCAAGCAGGAAGATGCACTTAAGAAACAGCAGGCTGTAATGGCGCTTTACAAAAAGGTAGGGGTTAACCCAATGGGTGGGTGTATTCCCGTTCTAATCCAATTCCCCATCCTAATTGCAATGTTCCGTTTCTTCCCCGCCTCATTTGAGCTCAGGCAGCAAAGCTTCCTTTGGGCCGACGACCTCTCATCATACGATTCTATTCTTCACTTACCTTTCAGTATTCCATGGTATGGTGATCATGTCAGCTTATTCACACTGTTGATGGCCGTTTCGCTTTTCATCACCTCAAAGATGAATACCGACCAAATGGGCGATACCAATGCCCAAATGCCCGGCATGAAGTTTATGATGACCTGGATGATGCCTATTATGCTGTTGTTGTGGTTTAACAACTATTCGGCAGGCTTAAGTTACTACTACTTGCTATCCAACGTAATAACCATAGGACAAACCTATCTCTTCCGCCGCTTTGTCGATGATAAGGCTATACTTGCCAAACTTCACGAGAATGCCAAGAAACCCGTTACAAAATCAAAATGGCAACAAAGACTCGAGGATATGGCAAAGCAGCAGGAACAGCTCAGGAAAAAGAAAGGTAAATAGATAAAATAAATAAAGCCAGTCATTTCGACTGGCTTTATTGTTGTCCGTGAATTTGTGTTGCTACAGACTGCACTTACATGACCGAATTACAATCAGTTACTTCTTTAAGTGCTGTGCAACCCTTTGAAAATAATTGAGTTGATAGTTGACGGTTGATGGTTGAAGGTTGACGGTTGATGTTTTTAGTATTTTGTATTTTGTATTTTGTGTTTGGAAATTGAACCTGATTCCGCAGATATGATGGATTTTCACTGTGTAACACTGTGTTAAACTCCGTGTAACACAGTGAAACTAATTGGGTAGACAGTTGACGGTTGATGGTTGATGGTTGTAAGTAAAAGAGTGTCTATTCCGACTCATTCCGAGTTGTTCCGACTCAATCCGAACCATTCCCACTTAAAGTTATGCGTTAACCTTTTTCACTTTTCACTTTTATCTAACTCAAACTTCCTCTAACTTCTTCTAACTTCTTCTAACTTCCTCTAACACCATCATATTCCGAGTATTCCGACTCATTCCGACTCATTCCCACTTAATACTGGTTAACTATCCTCTTTTAACGCTCCTCCTTATCCTTGCTGCCCACCCAACAACCTGCTTAAAAACATTTCAGAATTCATCTTAATTGCCTATCTTCGAGGCCATAAAAATGCATTCGCCCATGCAAATACTTATTCTAAATATCAAAAAGTTGGTTCAGGTGGAAGATAAACCGGCAGTTTGGAAAGCCGGTAACGATATGGCCAAGCTGAGAACCATTGATAATGCATATTTGCTGATAGACAAGGGGCTAATTGCCGATTTTGGGCCAATGTCCAAAGCTCCCGATCTTTCATCGCTTTCGGGCGATGTGCTAATTTACAATGCGTTTGGCCGTATGGTTTTCCCATCGTTCTGCGATTCGCACACCCATTTGGTTTATGCTGGTAGCCGCGAGATAGAGTATATCGACAAGATAAAGGGTCTGTCCTACGAAGAGATAGCCAAACGTGGTGGAGGTATCTTAAACTCAGCCAAACGTTTGGCCGAAACATCGGAAGACGAACTTTACAACCAATCGCTTGCTCGCATTTACGAGATAATTGGGAAGGGAACCGGAGCCGTGGAGATCAAGAGCGGTTACGGCTTAACCACCGAGAGTGAGTTGAAAATGCTTCGGGTTATTAAACGATTAAAGGAAACTACGCCTATAACCATAAAATCAACCTTTCTTGGCGCTCACGCAGTGCCTGCTGAGTATAAAGGCCGACAAAGTGAGTATGTTGATTTGATTATCAACGAGATGATACCTTTGGTTGCATCTGAGGGCTTAGCCGATTATATTGATGTTTTTTGCGATAAAGGTTTCTTTACCGTTGAGGATACTGAGCGTATCCTGATGGCAGGAATCAAGTATGGCCTTAGGCCCAAACTCCATGCAAACGAACTCGATTTTTCAGGTGGTATTCAGGTTGGCGTAAAGTATAATGCGCTTTCGGTCGATCATTTAGAGTTCACTGGTGATGATGAGATTAATGCGCTACTTGGCTCTGAAACTATGCCTACACTTCTGCCCGGTGCTGCATTTTTTCTGGGTATGGTTGACCCTCCCGTCCGGAAAATGATCAACGCGGGTCTTCCCATTGCTTTAGCATCCGATTTTAACCCTGGTTCTTCTCCATCGGGCGATATGAAGTTTATCATGTCGCTGGGATGTATCAAACTCCGCATGTTACCCGAGGAGGTCATAAACGCAACAACAATTAACGGTGCATACGCCATGGGCATTTCCGATACACACGGAAGCATTTGCAAGGGTAAGGTGGCAAACGTATTTGTTACCAAGCCCATACCCAGCTATGAGTATATGCCATACGCCTATACATCCGATTTGATTGAAACGGTTATCCTGAATGGCAGTATTATCAACGATAAATAGTTGGAGTATGAAAAAAAGCTTATTACTTCCGATAGTTATATTGATATCGGCATGTGCTGAAATATCAATTCCTACAAATTTTCCTATCCCGCAAGGTTCAGGGAGTAAGCCACTTACCAATTCTGAGGTGGTTCAAGGGCTTAAAGAGGCATTAGCCGTTGGCGCTAAAAACTCAACGGGTTTAGCATCGCAGGTTGATGGGTTTTACAAAAACCCCAAGATTTTTATCCCCTTTCCACCCGAAGCCGAAAAGGTTCGCAAAACACTGGTCGATGCCGGTTTCTCCAAGCAGGTCGATGAGTTTACACTTACGCTTAATCGGGCTGCCGAGGAGGCTGCCAAAAAGGCTTTGCCGATTTTTACTGACGCTATTACTAAAATGTCGTTTACTGACGCCATGGGAATACTTAGGGGCCCTAATAATGCGGCTACCGAATACTTTAGGAAAAACACATCTGAGCAACTATTTGCTGCCTTTAAGCCTCAGGTTCATGAGGCTATTCAAAAGGTAAAGCTCACCTCCTACTGGGAGCCTTTAGCAACAACCTATAATAGGCTAACCCTTTTAACTGGAGGTAAAGCAGTAAACCCAAATCTCGACGATTATGTGACCCAAAAGGCTATCGATGGTCTTTTTGTTCTAATTGAGCAGGAAGAGTTAAAAATCCGTAAGGATCCAGCCGCCCGGGTAACTGACATACTAAAACGAGTTTTTGGGAATAACTAAACAAACAATTAAGGGATATTAACCTTTAATCATTTATCCTTTATCTTTTATCCTTTATCTTTTATCCTTTAACCTTAAACCTTGAACCTTTGAACCTTTGAACCTTTGAACTTTAACAAACACCATAACCATCATGTCACAAAAAAAATTAATTGAGTGTGTGCCCAATTTTTCTGAAGGGCGCGATATGACAATTATTAAGCAGATAACTGATGAGATTGAAGCCGTTGAAGGCGTTAAGTTAATTGATGTTGATCCGGGCAAAGCCACCAACCGAACAGTAGTTACATTTGTGGGAACCCCCGATGAGGTTGTTGAGGCTGCATTTCGGGCAACCCGGAAGGCAATGGAGTTCATCGATATGAGCAAGCACCATGGTGCTCACCCACGCTTTGGCGCAACCGATGTCTGCCCGCTTGTTCCGGTGGCCAACATCACCATGGACGAGGTGGTTGAGTATGCCCGCAAGCTGGCTAAGCGTATTGGTGAGGAATTAGGAATTCCTGTTTATTGTTATGAGTATGCTGCATTTGAGGAAAAGCGCCGTAATCTTGCAAATTGTAGGGCAGGCGAGTACGAGGGATTACCCAAGAAACTTCAGGATCCTGCTTGGAAGCCTGATTTTGGCCCATCACAGTTTCTTCCTAAAACTGGAGCTATTGCTGTGGGAGCACGCAATTTCCTTGTGGCATACAATGTTAACCTTAACACCACATCAACCCGGAGGGCTAATGCGGTAGCATTTGATATCCGTGAAAAAGGACGCCCAAAGCGTGTGGGCAACCCCGTTACGGGTAAAATTGCCACCGATGAGAACGGCAATGAGATATGGGTGCCCGGATCCCTAAAGGCTTGCAAAGCAATTGGATGGTTTATTGATGAGTATGGAATTGCCCAGGTGTCAATCAATTTAACAGATATAACCGTTACCCCAATTCATGTGGCTTTTGAGGAGGCATCTAAAAAAGCAGCAGAAAGAGGCTTAAGGGTTACCGGCTCTGAGATTGTTGGGGTTGTTCCCCTTAGCGCCATGCTTGAGGCAGGTAAATATTTCCTGCGTAAGCAGCAGCGTTCGCTTGGTATTCCTGATAGGGAGATAATAAAGATTGCTGTAAAATCAATGGGTTTGGATGAACTTTACCCATTTGACCCCGATAAGAAAATCATAGAGTATATCCTTGAGGAAAAAACCGGTAAAAAATTGGTTGACAGAACGCTTGAGGGTTTCACTCAGGAAACTGCATCCGAATCGCCAGCTCCTGGCGGAGGTTCCATATCGGCAGCCATGGGCGCTTTTGGCGCTGCACTTGCTACCATGGTAGCAAACCTATCATCGCACAAACCCGGTTGGGACGATCGCTGGGAAGAATTCTCCAACTGGGCAGAAAAGGGCAAGTATTACATGGAGCAGCTTATTAAAATGGTTGATGAGGATACTGCTGCGTTCAACCGCATAATGGACGCCTTTGGCTTACCCAAGGGAACCGACGAGGAAAAGGCAGCCCGAACAAAGGCCATACAGGATGCTACCCTATACGCCATCGAGGTGCCATTCCGTGTCATGAACCTTTGCTTTGAGTCGATGGAGGTTATAAAGGCAATGGCTGAACAGGGTAATCCTAACTCCGTTTCCGATGCTGGTGTAGGTGCGTTGGCTGCACGCTCAGCGGTAATGGGGGCTTTCCTTAATGTCAAAATCAATGCTTCAGGCCTAAAGGATAAGGATAAAGCCAATGAGTTCATTAGTAGGGGTGCCGAGATAGTTAAGAAAACCCAACAAATGGAGGCTGAAATTCTATCAATTGTTGAAAGTAAAATAATGGCTTAGATCATTGTGATTAATAAACAGCAAAGGGCGCCAAAAGGCGCCCTTTGCTGTTTTGAAGGCATACCAACTAAAATCTAAAACCAAAAGTAAGCAGAACTCTACTATCCCGCACCTTGTTGGTAACGCTAGGAATATTCAAATCATAGAAAACATATTTAACATCCTGTAATGTTCTTAGGTAGGCAAAATCAATTGATACGTTGCCAGTTCTGTAGCCAATACCACCTGAAATCTGCTGAATTTTGGATTTGTCGTTAAGGAAACCCGATTTGTAGGGCGATGGGTAGTAGGCATAGCCTCCTCTAAGGGCGATATCCCCAATTTTATACTCTCCACCAAACCTTAGGTTTGTGACACTCTTAAAGGTGTTTCCCATTTGGCTGTTTAAATCCCAGAAAGTGTCGCCATCGCCACCGCGGCGAAAACGCATGGTAGAGTAATCGAGATGCTCAACATCAATGCTAACCAATCCCTTTTGCATAATTATAACAGCAACACTTCCTGTAATCTTCATAGGTGTTTCAAAATGATAATCATACCTACCCAGCGGGCTGTTGCTTTGGAAGATAACCTCTGTGCCAGTTGTGTCGAAGTTTGTAATTATCGATGACGAGAATGCATCATCGAAACTATAAAATGTAGGGGTGTGGAGCGATAGCCCAATGCGAACTTCAGGTATCGGAGTATAGATACCTCCAATTTTCAGGTTGAAGCCTGAGCCTTTCGTTTCTACATACTGTTTGTAATCCATGTAGTAAAACCTATCTCCGTTTGGCCTGGACGGATTGCTTGCTTTTGCATCTTCAGAATAGGTTGAGTTAAATGTGTAATTAAAATCAGTTATTCCTAACGATGCACCCAAATACAACTTATTTGAAATATTTACACCAAAAGCGGTTGTGAACTCTCCCGAACCACCTTCAGTAGTTGAAATATTTTTATATTTAACTGAATCTTGTAGGTAAATGGCAGGTTCATAGGTGCCTGTTCCAGAGTCATATTGGTAAAGCAACCAGGTGTTCCAAGCCATAATCGATTCCCATGCTCCACCTCCTAACGTATTAAAGGGATTGTAGTTTGTTGTTGGCTCTAGTTGCGATGGGGTGTATTTACCATTAGTAATGGCTGAGAAATAGTCCATGATGGAATACTTATTGTAATCGCCTAGGGTAATTGCGTTAGAGTGGTAATCGTTGGTTCTGTTGTAGCCAAATGATAAGTTGTATGCCTGGATGCCCTTATCTTCGGATTTATAAGGCTTGAATGACATTACAAAGCCTAAATTATCAAGGTTAATCCTATTCTTGTTATCCGATGCCGATACACCTAAAAAGGTTGATGATACTTTTTGTGTTTTGAACGATGGTGTAATGGTGAATTCGCCTGATTTGTATACACCTACACCGGCGGGGTTAACCGCAATTGACGAAAAATCGGCTCCCAGTGCTCCAAAAGCACCGCCCATCGATACAAAACGAGCTGTTCCATTATTTACGGTTTGACTAAACCTAAGGCCATCGGCAAGGTTTTGGGCGTTAAGGTTGTAACCCAGAGTTGATAGGATTGCTAAAAAGCCAATTGTTAAAGACCTGTATGTTTTCATGTTTGTTTTTTTATGTAATTAATCTTTAAGACAAAAAAAAGGGGGAGAGGAGAACCTCTCCCTTGAGGTGCATATTTAACTATCTCCTTCTAGTAGTTGAAGTTCCGCTTGAATTGCTACTTGATGAACTGCTCGATGATGAACGGGATACAGAGAAATTGCTGCTAGATGAACCACTACTTGAACTACGGGGGCGTTCATAATCATGGCTGCGGGTTGAAGGTTGTGATGACGATGGGATGCTAACCCTGTTTGGGCGGTTGTAGGTTGGCGTAGTAGTACGGGTAGGTGTTGTAGTTGATGGGTTACGAGTAATAGTTGACCGTGTTGATGGGTTCTCAACTCTACGGGTACTGTTGTACTCACCAGAATTACCAGTTCGTGGGCGCTCGTAGGTTGGAGTTGTGCCCCTGCGGGTAGGTTCCGATATGCCAATCTCACGGGTAGGCCGTGATGTCCTTGAAGATGAAAAATCGCCCGTGCCGTTAGATACTCGAGTTGATGTTCCTCCTCTTCGTACAACAGTTTGATTACCTGTTGAGGTAGTTCGGCCCTCGCCCCTGCGGGTTTCATAGGTTGGCGTTACTCGTGTTTGAGTTTCACGGGTTGTAACAACTGGGTTTGTTTCAGCAGGAACATCTGTTCTTGATCTACGTGAGGTAACTATTTGGCCATCAGCTGGAATGACCGATGTGCTTCTTCCGCCTACATATTGATCGGTATTGTTGGTCGTATTTCCTCTGCGGCCATAGTAGTACCTATTGCTATTGGGCGTATACTTGTCCCAGTAATAGGTAGCATCGTACCATCCTGACCAGTATGCGTTACTTGCAACGTATGGGGAGTAGTACCATGGATTGTAGTACCAAGGGTTATAGTACCATGGATCCCAGTAATAACCTAAGTAATATGAGTTCCATGGGTTATAGCCCCATCCGAACCCGAATCCAAAATAGAAACGCGACCTTGGCCAACCAAAAGAGTTATAAATGTACCAGGGCTCAACCCATACATTACTTCCCATTACTACAACTCTGTAGTATGAAGGATCGTAAGCCTGGGCGTAACGCCAGTCGTCGGAATAGTAAACACTCCAGTCTTCAATACCATAGCGCGGGTCCTCAAAGCCCCTTAACCTACGCTCGTACGATTCCTGGTAGCTATCGGAAAGTATTCTACGGTAAGGGTTTGGATCTTCTGCCTTGTAAATAACGGTATCGTTTTTGCTGCTATCTTCCAATGCTTTTAAAGCTTCAGCAAATTTGCCGTCTAACTTATTATACTCTTCCGATTTAGCTGAAGGTGCAACTGGGCTAGCGTTTGTAGCTTGTACTTTAGTAGATTTTGAATTACTTGTTCCATATATTTCATCATCCCACGATGATGTATTGCTAACCTGCAGCCCTGCAGAACAGGATGCCAGCATGAAAACTGCGAGGGTGAGCGCTGAATTGAATAACTTGGTTTTCATATGCACCTCCATTTAATTAGTTGTTAGGGTTATAATTCATTTTTATTAATTACTTTTGCCAGTGTTTTCATATTGATTACAGCAAAAATCATTCCAATTATTTAATATGGCAAAGGAAATTACAAGCAGAAGCGAAAATTATTCGCAGTGGTACAACGACATTGTGGTTAAAGCAGGACTGGCCGATTATTCTGCAGTACGGGGATGTATGGTTATCAAACCATACGGTTATGCCATTTGGGAAAAAATGCGTGACCAACTCGATAGAATGTTTAAGGAAACAGGCCATCAGAATGCATATTTTCCTCTATTCATCCCAAAATCGTTTTTCAGCCGCGAGGCAGCTCACGTTGAGGGTTTTGCTAAGGAGTGTGCTGTGGTTACACATTACCGCTTGAAAAACGACCCTAACGGCAAAGGCGTAGTGGTTGATGATGAAGCTAAGCTTGAGGAGGAACTGGTTGTCCGACCCACTTCCGAAACCATAATTTGGAACACATACAAAACATGGATACAGTCGTATCGCGATTTGCCTATACTAATTAACCAGTGGGCTAACGTAGTGCGCTGGGAGATGCGTACACGCCTGTTTCTTCGTACTGCTGAATTTTTGTGGCAGGAGGGTCATACCGCCCATGCCACCATGCGGGAAGCCGTAGAGGAAGCCGAACGTATGATAAATGTGTATGCCACATTCGCCCGCGAGTGGATGGCAATGCCGGTTGTGGTTGGGAAGAAATCGGAGTCGGAGCGTTTTGCCGGGGCCGTTGATACTTATGCCATTGAAGCGCTTATGCAGGATGGCAAGGCTTTGCAGGCTGGAACTTCGCATTTCCTTGGGCAAAACTTTGCCAAGGCTTTCGATGTAAAGTTCCTGAACAAGGAGGGGCAACAAGAGTATGTTTGGGCTACATCGTGGGGTGTTTCTACCCGCCTTATGGGTGCCCTGGTTATGACCCATTCTGACGATAATGGTTTGGTGCTGCCTCCAAAACTTGCTCCAACTCAGGTGGTTTTTGTGCCAATCTATAAGAGCGATGAGGAACTATCAGCTATTAGTGAGGTTGTTCACAAGCTAAGATCTCAAATGCACTCCAAGGGAATTACCACTTACTACGACGACAGGGATAACTACAAGCCTGGCTTTAAGTTTGCTGAGCATGAAATGCGAGGTGTTCCAGTGAGGGTTGCAATTGGTCCAAAGGATATTGAAAAGGGAACAGCCGAGGTGGCTCGTCGCGATACCCTTCAAAAACAATATGTGCCTCAGGAGCAACTTGCCGATACTATAGTTGCTTTACTTGATGATATTCAGAAAAACCTCTACAACCGGGCATTGGCTTTCCGTGAAAACAATACCGTTAAGGTAGATTCCTACGACGAATTTAAAAAGATAGTAGCAGAAAAGGGAGGCTTTGTTCTGGCTCATTGGGATGGAACTCCCGAAACCGAGGCCCAGATTAAAGAGGAGACAAAAGCAACTATTCGCTGTATTCCGCTCGATATGCCAGAGGAGGAAGGAAAATGCATTTTAACAGGAAAACCATCGAAACGTAGGGCTATTTTTGCTCAAGCTTACTAGTAACCTATGAGATGTTAAAAAAAAGGCTGCAAAACGCAGCCTTTTTTGCTTTGTTTACTTTTAATATTTAATGTATATTTGAAATTCTTAAACTGAATATTTATGGAAAACCAAAACACACAACAAAAAATTCAAAATCTACTTGCCGAAAAAGCCATTGTAAAGCAGAAAATTTATGATAATACCCTTGAGGTTTTTGGATTGATTAAGGAAGTTCTCAAAGAAATTGAGGAAGATTTTAACGATAAGCTTAAGGGGTACGATAAAAGGGTTAAGCTGGAGTACAATGACCGGGGAAAATATGAAGCCGAATTAAAGGTGGCAGGCGATTTGTTAATTTTCAGTATGCACACCAACGTATTTGAGTTTGACCGCGATCATAGTATATGGAAGCTATCCTATGTCGCCGATAATGTTCTTAATTCCTATTGTGGAATTATCAATATATATAACTTTTTGGCCGATTCCTTTAAATACAATAGGCTCGAAGACCTTGGTTATCTGATTGGAAGAATATTTGTAAACCGTGAGTATCACTACTTTGTGGAAGGGAAACGCCAAATGGGTTTCCTATACAACAATTTTGGTTCAGCGGTTATCGATAAAAAATCGTTAAGAGCAATAATTGAAACGGCCATTATGTATGCATTGGAATTCGACTTGCTGGTTCCACCATACGATGTGGTTAAAATAGCTTCGGTAGTGCAGCTAAATACTAAAATTGAGAATGCTAAGCTGCAAACCGGTAAACGTTTGGGTTTCAGGTTTAACTCCGATGATGTTTTGGAGGAAAAGGAACAATAATCTATCAATATAAATTTTATTATGAAAGGGAAAACATTACTACTAGCAGCTGTTGCAACGCTCACAGTAATTGGTTGCAACACAAAAAAAACACAGGAGACCGAAATGCAGAAAAAGGTTAACGAATTTGCTCCGGTTGAGCTTAGGGTTGATATAATCAGCCTTTCCGATAAGGAGAAGCAAATGCTTCCTTTACTTTTTGAGATAGCCGAAATCATGGATGAACTATTTTGGCTACAAACCTATGGCGATAAGGAAGAACTGCTAAGCAAGATTAACGATGAAGCAACTCGCGACTTTGTAATGATAAATTATGGCCCATGGGAAAGGCTTAACGATAACAAACCTTTTGTTGAGGGTTATGGCGAAAAGCCCCTTGGCGCAAATTTTTATCCGAAGGATATGACTCGCGAGGAATTTGAAGCCTTTCAGGCTCCCGATAAAACAAGCCTATATACAATTATTATTCGTAATGCCGATAGCAAGCTTGAGTCGGTGCCATACCATGTTGCTTACAAGGAAAAAATTGATAAAGCCGCCGATTTACTTCGTAAAGCCGCTGAACTTGCCGAAGATGAAGGACTCAAAAAATATCTCACCCTTCGCGCCGATGCCTTGCAAACCGATGACTACTTTGCCAGCGACCTGGCATGGATGGATATGAAGACCAATAAAATCGACTTTGTGGTTGGACCAATTGAGAACTACGAGGATGCTCTGTTCAACTATAAGGCTGCTTATGAAGCATACATACTTATAAAGGATTTAGACTGGACTCAAAAGATTAACCGTTTTGCTGCACTACTTCCAAAACTTCAGGAAAGTTTACCAGTTGAACCGGAATACAAAAAAGAAAAGCCCGGTATCGATTCCGATTTAGGTGTTTATGAGGTTGCTTACTATGCAGGCGATTGCAATTCTGGAAGCAAAACCATTGCTATCAATTTACCCAACGATCCTCGTGTTCACCTGGAAAAGGGTAGCCGCAAGTTGCAACTTAAGAATGCCATGAAAGCTAAGTTTGAAAAAATTCTACTGCCTATTGGAAATATGCTCATTGTCGAGGAGCAGCGTAATAACATCAAGTTTGATGCTTTTTTTGAGAACGTTATGTTCCATGAGGTTGCCCATGGGTTAGGTATCAAAAACCTTGTTAATGGGAAAGGCACAGTTCGTGAGGCATTAAAAGAAATGCATTCCGCTTTGGAAGAGGGGAAAGCCGATATTCTTGGTCTTTACATGGTATCGCAGCTTGCACAAATGGGCGAACTGCCCGAAAAGGACATGATGGACAACTATGTTACCTTTGTTGCAGGTATTTTCCGATCGGTAAGGTTTGGTGCAGCTTCGTCGCATGGTAAGGCTAACATGGTTTGCTTTAACTACCTGAAAGAACGTGGCGCTTTTGAGCGAATTCCAGAAACAGGAACCTATCGTGTCAACTATGAAAAGATGACTGAGGCCATGAATTCATTGGCCAAGGACATTTTAACCCTTCAGGGTAATGGCGACTATGCTGCCGTTAAGAAACTCTTTGAGGAGAAAGGATTCATTACCGATGAACTTCAGGCCGATCTGAACAGGGTGGCTGAGGCTAATATCCCACGTGATATTAACTGCATTCAGGGAAAAGAGTTGCTGGGTTTATAAACCTAAAAATTAAGGTCGGATGGTTTGCTTTCCGACCTTTTTTATTCTATTTTTGAAAGCAATATAAAATTTCTGGAGTATGAACCTATCATTTAATTTCATTAAATCCGTCTCGAATATTTACGACGAAATGATTGATAATGGATTCTCCCTGGTTTACCTTGGGGAATTTAGCCATGAGATCACAAAAATGTTTACATCGATGGCGGAATCGGATATGGAAAAAAATAGTGAGGAACGCTCGGTGCAGCGTAAGGTTTACCACGTTATGGTTGAAACTCTCCAGAATATGAATAAGCATTCCGATGAGATTCAGGAGCGTAATATCGGTAAAGGGTTATTTATCATTGGTAAAAAACACGATACATACTATATTATTACTTCCAACAAGGTAGCTCGAAAGCATAAGGATCACCTTGAAAACGCACTGATAACCGTTAATAGCGCAACACCCGAGGAACTCAAGGAGATGTATAAGCGGCAAATTCGCGAAGGAAACCTTTCCGATAAGGGGGGAGCGGGCTTAGGGCTAATTGATATTGCTCGTAAAACAGGTGAACCATTAAACTACCAATTCCTTCAACTCGACGATCAAAACTTCTTCTTTATCCTTAAAGTTGAAATTAATGCCAAAAAATTTGCTAAGGAGTAAGCTTATTTCTTGATGAATGACTGATTTAAAGTTGTTTTCATATACCCGTGGTAAAACCATCATTGCATTAGTAATGATGGTTTATTTTTCATTTTTTGGATTTATTAATTATTCATCTTTTGCACAATCTGAAAGCAACCGGGTTAGTTCTGATAGTATTAAAAAGAAAGAGGATAAAATTTCACAAACCGTATATAAGTGGTTTGGCCGTCAGAATGTTAATGTTGCACCATTAACCAATGAGGAAACTGTTAACCGTTTCTTGAAGTATGAAGGCAAGGAAATTTCACAGATTAGTATAGTACGTTTTGATGCCTTTGGATATTCGGTTTACGATACTACAATTAAACCAGAGAGGAGTATTGAAAAATTTGGGAATAGCTTGCACTTAAAAACCTGGAAAAAAATTATTCAAAACAACTTGCTTTTCAAGGAAGGCGATAAGGTTGTTCCATTGGATTTGGCTGAAACTGAGCAGTTACTGCGCCAAAGTAACTTCTTTGAGGATGCCAATATTTTAGTTCAACCCTTGAGCGATTCAAACCATGTGCATGTTTATGTGATTACCAAGGATATTTGGTCAATGTCCGCTGGTGTGCAATACTCATCCCCTGAAAAGATGAAACTTGCTTTATCGGAAAGGAACTTTGCGGGTTTAGGTGTTCGAGCTAAAGCAATAGCTTATTATGATAAGACTTTTACAGATAAATGGTCGTATCAAGGGGAGTTTGATGTACCAAACTATTTTGGTTCATACATTTCCAGTAGCTTTTTTGTAAGAAAAGGTCATTCCTATGAGACTTACCTTATGAGGTTTAACCGTGATTTCTTTGCATCCAAGACTAAGTATGCAGGAGGTATTGAACTTTTAAAGTCCGACGAACCTTACAGGGTTTTCACCGACGATTCAGTTATTCAAATTTCTTATCAGTCGCAGGACTGGTGGATTGGCCGATCAGTCAGGGTTAGTAGACGCTCTGGTACCAGTGCCCCTCTAAATCTGGTTTTTGCATTACGTTACTATAGGCGCGATTACTTTCAATCACCACCGGTTTCTATTTACCTAAATCCAGTATTTCATTCTGCTGAGAATTATGTTGTTTCGCTGGGGTTGTCCAACCAAAACATTTACCGCTCCAGCTTGTACTTTGGATTTGGGAACACTGAGGATATTCCGGTTGGTTTTAAAATTCAGGCTACAAGCGGTATTCAGCAAAGTACCTTTCAGCGTCGTTTTTTGATTGGAGGGGAGCTTTCAGCTGCTGAGGTTACACCGTGGGGGTATTTGTTTCTATCGTCAAGGCTAGGGGGCTATCTTGCTGAGGGGCCAAAGGTAGAGCAGGCTGTTATCAACATTAGAGCGCAGTACTTCTCTAACCTTTACCACATTGGCCGTAATGATATTCGCCATTTTATTCGGTACGATTTTACTCGAGGGGCTGCCCGTTTTAGTGGTGAACGGGAGTATGTTGTTTTAACAAACAACTATGGTGTAAGGGGACTTAGGAGTCCAGACCTTTATGGCCAAACACGATTGATGTTTAACTTTGAGTCCATGTTATACTCACCCCATTACATCTACGGATTTAGACCTGCTTTTTTTGTTTTTGCCGATTTTGGTATGGTGGGAGAGTCCGATGAGTTAATCTACCAAAACACCCTGTACAGTGGGTTTGGAGTGGGTTTAAGGTTGAAGAATGAAAGTTTGATATTTCCTACGTTTCTTTTTCGTATTGGTTATTACCCTAAGTTGCCACCCGATGCCGAAGTGGCATACTGGTTTATTTCAACCGAGAACCGAAGGAATTTTGAGCAATTTAGGATTAAAGAACCATACATTCTTCAATATCAGTAATATCTATACTTAAAAATTTTTTCATACTGTTTTGTTTCTTAAACAACATAAAATTTTGATATATGACAAAAACTATACTTGTAACCGGTGGAACCGGTTATATTGGTTCATGGGTTGTTAAGGAATTGCTTGAAAAGGGTTATCGCGTAAGGGTACCTGTTAGGTCGTTTAACAGAAAGGACAAGTACCTGCATCTGCAGAATTTGCCAAATTCCACTAATTTGCTTGAACTTTTTGAGGCTGATTTGCTGATTCATGGAGCTTTTGATAAAGCAGCTGAGGGTGCCGATGCCATAATACATATGGCCTCGCCATTTACTCTCCGGTTTAAAGACCCGCAACGCGATTTGGTTGACCCTGCTGTTAAGGGTACAAGGAATGTTTTGGGTGCTGCAAGCAAATCGTCGACAGTGAAAAGGGTAGTGCTAACCTCGAGCGTGGCTGCTGTTCATGGCGATAATATCGACATGGTGGAACAGAGATTATCCGAGTTTACTGAGGAAAATTATAACACTACAAGTTCATTGAAGCATCAACCTTACTCCTTTTCAAAAGTTCAGGCTGAGAGGGAGGCATGGCGAATTAATGCGGAACAGAGTAAATGGGAGTTAGTGGTAATAAACCCCGCTTTGGTTCTTGGGCCTTCACTCGCAGGAAATTCCAATTCGGAAAGCCTTCAAATCATGAAGGATTTGATTTCCGGTAAGTATCGTTTTGGCGCACCTGACCTTTACTTCGGTTTTGTTGATGTACGCGATGTTGCTAAAGCACATGTGCTAGCCCTTGAAAACCCTTCTGTTTCAGGTCGATTTATTATTGCTGAACGAGTGGCAAATTTCATGGAACTGGTTGCAATTATCAACAATAAATTCCCTGGTCAGTTTAAACTCCCCAAAATGGTGGCCCCTAAGTGGTTGCTTTACTTTGTTAGCCCTCTTTTTGGCCTTTCACCTAGGTTTGTAGCCCGTAATGTTGGATATCGAATTGCGTTCAATACTAGTAGAAGCAGGCATGAGTTGGGTTTGGGATATACCCCTTTTGAACATACAGTTGTTGATATGGTGAACCAGTTCAAGAAAAATTAAACCATCCCCACTCTTCATGAACCCATAATTGGCTACCTTTGCGCTTATGCGCATTAAAAACATTCATAGGGTAAGCAATTTTGATAGGTTTGCCAAAAATCTGGCGTACGAGGTTGAAAACACCGATGTGGGTATTCTTCTTCGGGGATCTGATAGGTACACTATACCGGAAACCAATTTTACCAGCCGTTTTCACCTTACTGCTGCATTAGGTGTTAGCTCGGCTTGCAGCCCAAATTCTAATCATTTTGATGAACTCGATGAGTTCCTAAGCGCTCATAATGATTGGGTTTTTGGGTATTTTACTTACGATCTTAAAAATCAACTCGAACACCTACAGTCCAATAACCCCGATGGAGTTGGTTTCCCCGATATGTTTTTCTTTGTACCCCGGATACTGATACTGGTCAATGGTGAAATTGCTGAGTTTCATTACCTTCAGCACGAAGTATCACAAGAAGAAGTAAGTGATTTGATTGATAGGTTAGAAGGTGACTTTGAGGAATTGGACCACAATGTGTCGGTTGTTTTCCGTTCCCATTATTCCTATAACGATTACTTGAATACGGTTAACGCAGTTAAGCAGCACATTGCCCGGGGTGATGTTTACGAGTTGAATTTATGCCATGAATTCTTTGCTAACAATGTACGAATTATTCCTTATGTTGTTTTCAATAGGCTTTACGACAGGTCGCCAACGCCTTTTGGTGCATTTCTTAGGGTAAACGATAAGTTTCTGATGTGTGCCAGTCCGGAGCGCTATTTGCGTCGCGATGGTGATTGGCTATTCAGCCAGCCAATTAAGGGTACAGCACCGCGAATGGAATCGGACGAGTCTGATCAGCAGGAGATATTTCGACTTAAAACCGATCCTAAGGAACGTGCTGAGAATGTAATGATTGTCGACTTGGTCAGAAACGATTTATCGCGGATAGCCAAGCGCGGGAGTGTTAGGGTAAATGAGCTTTGCGGGATTTACACATTCCCACAGGTGCACCAGATGATTTCAACCGTGTCGTGCGAGCTTGCCGATGGGCTGCGCCCAACCGATCCTTTTAGAGCCACATTTCCGATGGGTTCAATGACTGGCGCTCCAAAAGTAAGGGCAATGGAACTAATTGAGAATTTTGAACGTTCCAAACGCGGGCTATACTCCGGTGCAGTTGGTTACTTTATGCCCAACGGCAATTTTGATTTTAACGTGGTAATTCGTAGCTTGCTTTATAATAGAAGCAATGGTTATTTGTCGTTTACAGTTGGTGGAGCAATAACCTTTAAGTCGCAACCCGAGGCTGAATACAGGGAGTGCTTAGTTAAGGCAAAAGCCATTTTAGAAACCCTAAACGCTCAGATAGATGCTGCAGAGTAAAATGATCGATTTTGTTCGTGAGCACCAAATGGCAAATGACCAGGATAAAATCCTGGTAGGGGTTAGTGGTGGTATCGACTCGATGGTGCTATTGCACCTATTGGTCCATGCCGGGTATAATGTTGGTGTTGCTCACTGCAACTTTAGCTTGCGGGGCGATGAATCGGATGCCGATGAACAGTTTGTTCGTTACCATTGCCTGATGAATGGCTTACCGGTTCATACCATTAAGTTCGATACCTTGGAATATGCCAAGGAGAATGGCTTATCCATTCAGGTGGCTGCTCGGGAATTGCGTTATGCATACTTTGATGAGATTTGTAAGGAACATAAATACACCCGAATAGCCATAGCTCACAATCTAAATGATTCCGTTGAAACAGTGCTGCTAAACCTTAGTCGGGGAACTGGTTTAAGAGGGCTTACCGGAATCAAACCCGTAAACGGTAATATCATTCGCCCACTGCTTTTTGCTACCCGTGTTCAGGTTCAAGAGTATGCTGCATTACATAACATTTCGTATCGCGAGGATTCCAGTAACGCATCCGATAAGTACAAGCGTAACTATATTAGGCACAATGTTTTGCCTCTTTTGCGTGAGTTAAACCCCTCTGTCGATATCTCAATTTATCAAACCGCACAGCATCTTCGTGAGGCTCAGCTTATTGTTGATAGCTTTTTGACCCAATTACGTAAGGAAATTGTTAATGAAAATGGGGGTGTATTCTATATCGATATTGAAAAACTTAAGAACCAGGCCGCTGTCAATATTTTTTTAGTTGATTTTCTGTCGGACTTTAATTTCACCCCTGCCATGACTACTGAGGTTTGCGAACTATTAGAATCGTCAATTGGCAAAAGGGTAGAGTCCGATACTCATGTAATTTTCCGCGATAGGAATCACCTTATTTTACAGCAAAAACAAAAGAGGCAAAGCGTTGAATGTCAGATTGATGTCAACATAACTCAAATTGACCAACCTGTAAAATTAAGTTTGAGTAAACTTGATTACTCTCAAGGTTTTGTGTTTGGGAAAGATACAAAATACGCATATCTTGATCTGGAAAAACTCAAGTTTCCACTTACCATCAGACCATGGCAACCTGGCGACCGGTTTATGCCTTTCGGCATGACCAGCTTTAAAAAGATTAGTGATTTCCTAGTTGACATCAAAATACCCCTTCCTGATAAGGAGAGGGTTTTTGTTCTGATCTCGGGAAACGAAATTGTATGGGTTATTGGTTACCGAATTGATAATAGGTTTAGGGTTGATGAGAATACCCGAAAGATATTACTGATCAAATTTGATGAGTGATTGCATGACTACTCCTCAAATTCATTCAATTCCAACCAACGCATTTCTTTATCTTCGAGTAGTTTGGAAATTTCACTAAACCTATTTGAAATGTCCATTAGCAGCTTAGCATCCTGAATGCCACCGTTGAGCAAACCTTCAATTTCTTTCTTTTCCTTTTCCAGTTTTTCTATTTCATCGGTAAGCTTTTCCAGCTCTTTCTTTTGGGCAAAGGTTAACTTACTCTTCTTCCTTTCAGGTTGGGGGCGTTTGCTTTCGGTTTTTCCTTTAGAGGAGGTTTGTTGTTCGGCATTACTTTTTTCCTGTTCCTTTGCCCATTCACGGTATTCAGAATAGTTGCCCGGAAATCCGCTAATTTCACCATTGCCCTCAAAAATCAACAGGCCATCAACTAGCTTATCCATAAAATACCGGTCGTGCGAAACCACAACTACTACGCCAGGAAAGTTAATCAGATAATCCTCTAAAACATTGAGCGTAAAAATATCGAGGTCGTTGGTCGGCTCGTCGAGTATTAAAAAGTTAGGGTTTTGCATAAGCACTGTTAGCAGGTATAGCCTGCGCTTTTCGCCACCGCTTAGCTTACGAACCAGAGTGTGTTGCTTGTCGGGTGTAAATAGAAAGTTGTTTAGAAACTGCGATGCAGTTATAGTTTTACCATTAGCAAGGGTGATTACTTCAGCTATTTCTCGAACCACGTCAATAACCTTAACATCCTCGGGAATGTTCATTCCGCCCTGGCGGTAATATGCAATTTTTAGAGTTGCACCGGGGTCAATTGTTCCGGAATCGGGAGGGAGTGTTCCTGTAATCAGGTTAAGGAAGGTAGTTTTACCAGTGCCATTAGCACCAACTATACCAAGCCGTTCAAAGCGGTTGAAGGTGTAGCTGAAGTCATTAAGAATTACCTTGCTATCAAAACTTTTTGAAAGGTTATGTACCTCCATTATTTTTTTTCCTAAGCGCGAGGCGCTTACGCCAATTTCAACATCGTTGGAATGAATTTTTTGTTGTGCGGTTTCGCGGAGCTTGTAGAATGCATCAATTCTATACTTGGCTTTTGTTCCTCGTGCTTGCGGCATGCGGCGCATCCATTCAGTTTCCCGTCGGAGTAAGTTGCTTGCTCTGTCAATTTCTGCCAGCTTTGCCCTAATTCGCTCATCGCGTTTCTCAATAAAATAGGAATAGTTTCCGTTGTAAGTATAAACCTGCTTTTGATCTATCTCAATAATATCGGTACAAACGCGGTCAAGGAAATACCTGTCGTGGGTAACCATCAGCAATGTTTTTTGCGACCGTGTTAGGTAATCCTCCAACCATTCCACCATTTCAAGGTCGAGGTGGTTGGTTGGCTCATCGAGGATAAGCAGGTCAGGGTTACTTATCAGCACCGCAGCAAGCGCAACTCGCTTGCGCTGTCCACCCGAAAGCAGTTGAACGGGTTGATTTATATCTGTAAGCTGAAAAACTGAGAGTATTTGCTTGGCCTTTTGTTCCCTATCCCAAATGTTAAGCCTGTCCATCTCGTCAATGGCATGCTGCAAGGCCATTTTATCGGTTGACTCAATAGCTTTTTCGTAATTACGTATGGCAACCGAAATAGCATCATCGGCATTAAAAACATTTTCTAAAACCGATTTTGATAAATCGAGTTGGGGTTCCTGTGGTAGATAGCCAACGCTAATATCGTTACGTAGGGTTACCTTTCCGGAATCGGGTGTGTCATGTCCTGCAAGGATATTTAGTAATGTACTTTTACCAGTTCCATTTCTTGCTACTAGGGCTGTGCGCTGGTTTTGGAATAGGCTAAGCGATACATCGCTTAATACTTCCAAATCCCCAAACGACTTGTTTACATTCTCAGCTTGTAGGTAAATTAATGCCAAAGTATTCTTTTTTTTGAGATGCAAAGTTAGTAATTTGTGCAACATTTGCTTAAACCGAATTGCCATGAATTAACAAATCTATACGGGTTGATAAAAATGGGGAGATAGTCGGATTATTAGATGAATGAGTCGGAATGAATCGGAATAGTGGGAATATGATGAAGTTAGAAGAAGTTAGAGGAATAGTGGAAAGTGATCTGTTAAACCAAATTATAATGAATTTGCAAATCCATACGGGCTGATAAAATGCTGATTCATAAATATTTTATTGGAGATTTGCCAGTGGAAATAAAAAAGGTTTAATCAATTTAATCTAATTTTGGGATTAAAGAGAAATATGATGAATTCAAAAAAGGAACTATACCGTTTTGTAATCGAGTATTTTGAGAAAACCCGCCCCATAGCCGAAACCGAATTGCATTACTCCAATCCTTATGAATTGCTTGTGGCAGTTATACTTAGCGCGCAATGCACCGATAAACGAGTAAATCTAATTACACCAAATTTTTTCAAAAATTTTCCCGATGCTGTGAGTTTAGCAAACGCCAGCGTGGAAGATATTTACGAAATAATTAAAAGTTGCTCATACCCAAACAGTAAGGCAAAGAATCTGCTAGGAATGGCCAAGGTTTTGGTGACTGAGTTTAATGGCGAGGTCCCTTCTGATATCAATCTTTTGCAACGCCTTCCGGGTGTTGGCCGTAAAACTGCCAATGTTATTGCATCGGTAGTGTTCGATAAACCAGCTATGGCTGTTGACACTCATGTGTTCCGTGTAGCAAATAGGATTGGTTTGGTAAGCAACGCCAAAACCCCACTTGCCGTTGAACGCCAGCTGATGGAAAACTTCCCCCTTGAACTTATTCCTAAAGCTCATCACTGGCTTATACTTCACGGTAGGTATGTGTGTACTGCACGGAAACCCAAGTGTACAGAATGTGGTTTAACACTGGTTTGTAAGGAATACAAGAAAATCAGTAAAAAAGCAGAAAAATAAAAAGGGACGCATTAGCATCCCTTTCCTTAACTTATCGGGTAGGTATTATAGCTTTACAATTGCACCTATTGTAATAAAACCTGTGGTTGCAATGGCATCGAGGTTAGCGCCAACTCCAAAAGTATTGGTGATGTTGGTTGTGTTGTTATCTTTAACAGAAACACGGTTAAAGTTAAGGTTAAGTCCACCAATTACAGCTTCAAGCTCAACTTTATCAGTCAATTTATATGAAATGCCTGGAAATGCCGATATCCCAATGGTGGTTGTTTTAGGGCCAGTTGTGGTTGTTGAACCAACCTTATTTTTTTCCACGCCATACGAAAAACCTAAATTCCCTTGAGCAAAAACCGAAAATTTGTTTAGGGAAAAGGCGTAGTAACGGGCAAACGGCGTTAACCCAAATGTTGTAGTTCTATCAATTTCTTCAGGGGTGCCAGGCGTTTTCTCACTTTGTAGGTTAAAACCTAGTATGGCTCCAACTGCAAGCTTTTCGGATAGGAAGATTCCTGCTTTGGGGGCTAGTGAGAAGCTGGTTTGTGTAACCTTGTCAACGGAAGTGTTGCCATTTTCAATTTTTCCGCCAGTGGTGTTAAATCCAACGCTACCACCAACAAAAATTTGAGCAAACAGTCCTGTTGTGGCAAATAATAATAACGAACTAATTACTACTCTTTTAATGGCTATGTTTTTAAAAGTTCGCACTAAATTATTGCTTTTTTAATTATTTGCCATGTTAAATAGTGTTGTGTTCAAAATTTATTGAAATTACATTACTTGAATTGAAATTACATTACTTGAAGTTGAATATAAAGGGCAGAATAAATACCACAAAAATCAGCCATATTCCATAGTAGGGTAAAAATTTGGCCGTTACTTGCTCAATAATGGTTAAGTGTTGTTTTTTTCGTATCACTCTCAATAAATTGGTTAGGATTAAAATTAAATGGGTGAAAAATAGAAGGTTCGATCCTATTACAGCTAGCCGGTTAGGTGTTATGCCATACTCTGTAATCCTATAAAGAATAGCCAGTAACGCTACAACATTTATTAGCAAAGCTATTGTTGAAAGAGCAGTGAAAATGATTGTGTAATAATTATTTGTTGAGTTGTTAACTCTTTCTGAAATTGAAAAAATCACCAATGCAACAACTCCAATAAGCATTGCATTGAAAATAATTAGAAAATCCCTATTAATAAAAGGATTGCTTCCTTTTGCTATTATGCTGATAAGGTATATTATGAGTGTTATTAGTATTAGTGGGCTAAAAATATTGGCAATTATAGTAACAATTTTATTTGATAGGTATTCAAATTTATTTATCAGATATGTGCAAATTATTGGAACGGAAACTACTCCAGGTATAACAATTAGTTCAAAATAAATTTTTTCAACGTTTATTCCAATAGCGCTAAACAACCCAATGGTAAAAGCAGTTAGGATCATTCCTGCTATTGCAAAAATGCCAAACAAAACGGCTAAGTCGCCATTATACTTTATAAACTCAATTCGTTTTTCATTGTTTTTTAGTTCGAACTCTGAGAACACTATGCCAAAAATGAACCAAAGAAGTATGGGTAAATGGAGGTATATCAGGGTTGTAGAGCTACTTTCCGTTTTTGGCAGAACATTTACATAAATTGCAGAAATAATAAAAAAACCAACGATTGCTGCAGTTTTTTTTTGGTTGATATTTTTTAGTATGGCCGTGTAAAGGGTTACTCCAAGGAGAGCCGTTAGCGCAAGGTTCCGTTCGTAAAAATTATTTTCATGTGGATTAAACCCAAACAACCAAGGAATTAACATGATAATACTGACTATCAAACAGGGAATTAAAACATATGTAATTTCTTTTAGGTTTACATTGAACAGTATTTTATTATTGGCGGTTAGCCTAGTAAACCAAAATTTTGCTAATGGAATGCTTGATATTTCAGGGTAAATGCTGAAAAAGGCTTTTTCAAAACCTTTTCTGTTCTTTCTGTAAAGTTGCTCAAGCACTTCAGGATTGTCGAGGTTGTTCCTAATTGAGTTTTCCATTGTGAGGCGATTTTTTGGTTAACGCCAATATAAGTAAATTATTGTGAAGTGAGTTAGAATGAATTCCAAAAAGTGATGCACTTCAAGTTAGTTCTGCTACACTCCATGATCCCTCGGGCAATGCTGATTATGGCTACTTTATTGATCAAAGAAAGCCAGTCTTGAGTGGACTGGCTTAACCAAGTGACCCCGGAGGGATTAGTTCCGCTACGCTCCATGATCCCTCGGGCAATGCTGATTATGGCTACTTTATTGAACAAAGAAAGCCAGTCTTGAGTGGACTGGCTTAACTAAGTGACCCCGGAGGGATTCAAACCCCCGACTTTCAGAACCGGAATCTGACGTTCTATTCAGCTGAACTACGGGGCCATTTATTTCCTGCAAAGATATATCTGTTTAGCCATTTTTACAACTACTTTTTTAGTATTACCTTTGTTTTTAATGTAAACTATTCTAAGAATGAAAGCCAATTTTGTTATACTGTCATCGTTGATTTTATTGAGCTTCCGGTTAAGCGCACAGGTTGTGTTTGTTGTTGATTCTTTTCCGGCAAAAACTCGGCCCGATGACACAATTTTTATGGCATCGGAACTAAATGGATGGAATCCGCATGATATTAGTTGGGCCTTTAAACGAACTACGAACCGTTATGAACTGAAATTAACGCATGTAAAGGATACCTTTGAGTATAAACTTTCACGTGGCAGTTGGCAGTTTGTTGAGGTGGACTCCAATGGGGGCGATATTCGAAACAGGATTTATTCCCCGCCTACCGATACAGTGAGAATTAAGGTGAGGGGATGGCGCGATATGTTTGAGGCCGCTCAACGAAAATCCACAGCATCGGCTAATGTTAGGTTCTTACCCTCAACCCTTGAGATGAAACAGCTGAATCGCCGAAGAGCGGTGCGGTTATACTTACCGCCAAATTACAGCAAAAGACAGCAGTTTCCTGTAATTTACATGCACGATGGCCAAAATGTTTTTGACGAGTCTACCTCATTTGCCGGGGAATGGAGGGTTGACGAAATAATGGATAGCCTTTACTACAACTGCGGCTTTGCCGCCATTGTTGTAGCTATTTATAATGATAGTAAGGAGCGTATAAACGAATACTCACCCTGGCGTAACGACTCCCTTGGCATGGGTGGCGATGGCGATAAGTATGCATACTTTGTTGCCAAAGAGCTTAAGCCATTTATCGATAAAAACTATAGGACTAATCCTGAACCCAAGTTTAATGCTATTTTTGGGAGCTCAATGGGTGGATTAATTTCGCTTTACATAGGGCTCAAGTATCCCGATGCTTTTGGGAGGGTGGGAGTGTTTTCGCCTTCGCTCTGGTTTTCGCCTAAAGTATTTGAGTATGTTTCAAAGTACAAGCGTAGGGCTGATCAGAAAATATATCTTTTGGCTGGTGAAAAGGAAAGCGAAACCTTAGTTGAGGATATGAAAATGCTGGAACACCACCTATACAAAGCTGGATATAAGGATGAGGATTATGTTAAAATGAAAATTGCACCTGATGGTCGTCATTCAGAATGGTTTTGGAGCCGAGAGTTTACTGAGGCTTTGGAGTATCTGTTTGAAATAAGGAAAAACTAACTCGATTATTTTTAAAATGTGTTGGCCTGTTTTGGCTATCCAATGGAAAAAGTGTCCAATATTTCTTTTATACCTTGAGTTACTAACAGTAAATTATTTATTTCATCATTCCAGTAATCAATGTCGTTTAGTTAACAAAAATAAACATGCCTGTCATCCTGAGTGCAGCGAAGGAGCTCATTGTTAGTGTACCGTGTTCAGTGTGCAGTGTACAGTAGTGGGGATGTTTAAGGATAAAGGATAAAGGTTCAAAGTTCAAGGTTCATGTAAAAGGCACAATGTCATAGGCTTAGGATTTATTATCAACTATCAACTAAATAGGTATAAAAGAGTTACACGGTGTAACACGGTGTTACACTGAATGACATTCACGAGCAACGAACACCGCTTCTAGCCCCGTAGGGGCGTAATATCTGTAACCCCACCTGTTAGAGCGCGTCTCCAGACGCGTGCATTATCCGCCCTGAAAGGGCAAATCACATTAGCCCTGGGTTTTAACCCAGGGTATTGAGGTGTTCAAATTATTTTGCAATGCACGCAATACATTTTCCAAAGAACAATCTTGAAACGTTGCATCGCAAAAGAAAAATCATTACAAAGAATTATTTACATGTTCTTTCTTGTCTTGATACAAGAAAGAACCAAAGAAAATCAAGGCTGAAAAGCCTGACCCGATGGGTGCCCCGCGGGTGGAACTGCCACGCGATACTATTCGCCACGCCTTCGGCGTGACTCATGTGGTATCGCTTACTAAGCCCACCGTCACGTTCCACCCACGACCCACTACCGGGTCAGGCTTTTATGCCTCTGCCTGCTTCTTCCGCTCCATTCCCTCTCAGGGAAAAGGGCAGGGGTGAGGTCGTTTCCTATATTCAACCTAGATGACCCCTCTAAATCTCCCCTGAGAGGGGAGGCTTTAGCCCTGCAATAAGGTCTCCTAAATGCTTCTCCCCTCTCCTATCAGGAGAGGGGAGGGGGTGAGGTCAATTTCGCGAACAACGAACAACGAGCAACGAACAACACTTCCAGTTCCGTAGGGGCGTAATATTTGTAACACAATAGTTACTCCCTCATGCATAGCGATGCACGCCATACATATGCCAAAGAGCAAGGGGAAAGCGTTGCATCGCAACAGAAAAGTACTGCAAAGAGCGGTTTCAAAAAAAACAAAAAGGATTAAAGGTAAAGCGATGCTTCAGCTAGCTCAGCATGACAAGGGAGCAGAAAGGAAGATAGGTTTTTTGTCATCCCAAGCAGAGTCGAGAGAACTCTTCAATGGATTGAAGAGAAAAGGGCAATGAGATGCTATGCCGAAGTCTATCCCTATAAATCGCGACTCAGCGCGACAGCGTGATGTTTCGCTTGCGCGAAACATGACAAATAACCTTAACTAAACAACATTGGTTCCGGTAATAGCAATTTGGCAAGAATTTGTAGATAATTAGGTTTGATTGTTTTGAAACTACATGGAATTTATTATATTGCTGTTGATTTAAATAACCATAAACTAAACTTAAACCTTACGAATTATGGAAAACTTAAAGTATGCAGGTTTTTGGTGGCGCTTTCTGGCGTACATGCTTGATGCAATAATTATTGGTGTAATCCAGTGGATTATTGTAATACCTGTTCTTGCATTAATTGGATTCTCAGCGGCCTCAACTGCGTCAAATGGAATGAATGAGACTGAGGCCATTGGTATGGTTGGCGCTATTGTTGGTACGGCCATGATTAACTATTTGGCGTTGATTGTACTAATGTGGTTATACTTTGCCATAATGGAGTCGTCAAAGTTCCAAGGAACGGTTGGTAAGATTGCCATTGGCCTTGTTGTAACTGATATGGAAGGAAATCGTATTTCGTTTGCCCGAGCTACCGGACGCTATTTCGGAAAAATTCTTTCCAGCTTGATTTTCATGATAGGGTATATTTTAGCAGGTTTTACCCAAAAGAAACAAGCACTTCACGATATGCTTGCTGGCACATTAGTTTGGAAAAAGTAATTGATTATATCAAAATAGGAAGGGTGACAGTGATGTCACCCTTTTGCTGTTTATGAAATTTCTTTTTACTGCAAAACTGTTACCTCAAAACCTAACTTTTTAATCTCATCCCAAAAGGTTGGGTATGATTTACTGGTTATACGAGCATTGTTCATAATCACTCTCTTGCCAAGAATTGCGTAAGGAGCTAGCGACATGGCTACACGGTGATCGTTTTGTGAATCGCACTCTAGAACTTTCAAGTTTTTTAGTTTAGATTTTCCATCGAACTTTAGAACTTCAACATCATTTTCCAGTTGAACATTAATTGTTGCACCAAGTTTCCGGAATTCGGCTTTAATGGCATCGAGCCTGTCGGGGTCTTTGGTATGAAAGTAATCAATTCCACTAATTGTAAAAGGAATGCCTAAAGCAAGGCAGGCAAACATCGCGGCAGGGGCTAAATCGGGGTGTTGCTTAAAATTATGTTCAAATTGCTTTGTTACCCTTCCTTTGCGGTTAAGAATTATTGCATTCTCTGCAATAATTGTGGTTACACCTAACCGTGTGAATAAGTCTTTTACAGCAGTATCGCACTGAAAACTTTCGGGTTTCAGACCTTTGATAGCAATCTCCCCTTTATCGGCAAGGGCTACTGCCTCGTACCAGTACGATGCTAACGACCAATCAGCTTCAATGGAAAGTTCACTACCATCAAAGATCTGATGTTCAATAAGCACCTCATCCTCACGCCAATCAATATTTACGCCCATGAACTGAAGCGCTCGAAGGGTCATGGTGGAGTAACCCTGGGAAATGATAAAATTTTTTAGTTCAATAATTTCTTCGGAATTTAAACTTGGGTCGATAAGCAATCGTGCTTCAATCATCTTGCTATTAATTGATCCTTCAACCCGAAGTATTTTCCCCTTCAAATTCTTTCCAATAAGCCTGAAAGGCGGATTACCAATTCGTTCTTCGAACTGAACCTTTAACCCATACTTTTGGAGCAACGCTACAATCTTACCAGCGGTGCTGTCTTTTAAGATGTTTGACGATGAAAGTATCCACTCGCCACCAAAGTAGTTGATAAAGGCCCTGATATGCCTAATTGCTCGGGCTGTACGGCCACTTTTGCTCTTTAACCCTTCCTTAAAGATGCTTTGGTTAATAATTTTTTCATTGCCAATTTCAGCACCCTGTCCTGTGGGCAGATTTGCATCTTTGTAAACCTTAATTACTAAAAACTTATTTGACATTGGTCGGGTGGGGGGTATTGTAACCTCACCATAAATCTTTGTGTCCGATTTGGTGATTTGGTACTTAATCATTGCTGATAAGATTTAGGTGTTGAACAAATGTAACATAAACTCTATTATCCTATCGTTTAGCTTGTAACTTTTGTTCTAGTTTGTCTTTTAGGTCAGTAAGGCTAATGCCATAATCGATACTGCCATTGTCGGCTAAGCTGATTTTGCCAGTTTCTTCTGAAACAACAATTACCAAGGCATCCGTAACCTCTGTCAATCCTAGGGCCGATTTATGCCTCATTCCGAAATTTGGGGGTAAATTAAGGTTCTCCGATATTGGCAAAACACATCGGGCAGCATGAATCTTATTGCCTTTGATTATTGCCGCCCCATCGTGTAATGGGCTATTTTTGAAAAAAATGTTTTCAAGCAGCCGGCTTGAGAGTTCTGCGTTAATAATATCGCCTGTTTGGGAGTATACCTCAAGCTCTGAGTTTCGGGTAATGGCAATTAGTGCACCTGTTTTGGTTTCCGACAGGTTTTTACAAGCCTTTACTATTGCATCGAGGTTTGTTTGGCTAACCTCATTCTGATCTGTACCTAGCAAGAAAGACTCCAAGGCACTTTTCCCTTTAGTTGTGTATCGTGACCCAAGCAGCAATAAAAATTTTCTTATCTCCTGCTGGAAAACAATAATGATGGCGATAACACCAACTCCAATTACCTGGCCAAGTATACTGCCAAGTAACTCCATGTTCAATGCTTTTACAACTAACCAAATGAAGTACAAGAGCACAATTCCTGAAAAAATTTTTATGGCGGCGGTCCCTCTAATTAAAAGGTATATTTGGTAAAGAAGAAATGCTACAATTACAATGTCGACAATATCGAGCACTCTTACATGTATAAAAAGCGGTATCGGTAATAATTCCATGGGGCTAAATGAATTGAAATTCAGGTTGCGCATAAAGTAGTTCAAGTAATCTTATGGTTTCAGCTGCTTGTTTAACATCATGAACCCTAAGTATGCTGGCACCCTTAAGAATTGCCAATGTGTTGAGAACCGTTGTCCCATTTAATGCTTGCTCGGGTTTAGTGTTTAGTGGTTTGTAAATCATCGACTTCCTTGAAATGCCAACAAGTATCGGAAGTTCCAGTAGCTTAAAGGTTTCAAGGTTTTTTAGGATGGTATAGTTATGCTCAATGGTTTTGCCAAAACCAAAGCCGGGGTCAATAATTATATCCTTAACGTTAAGCTGTTTGAGTTTCTCAATTTTATCGTTAAAGAATAGAATGAGGTCTCTGATAACATTTTCGTATTGAGGGTTTTGCTGCATATTCTCGGGTGTACCTTGCATATGCATGAGTATGTAGGGTACATTCAGTTCAGCAATAGTTTCAAACATCTTGCTGTCCATCTGTCCTGCCGATATATCGTTGATTATATCAACGCGAAATTCCTTTACAGCCCATTCTGCAACCGAAGCACGGAAGGTGTCTACTGAGATTATGGTTTCAGGATAACTCCTGCGAATAGCAGCCAACGCTTTGTGGAGGCGTTTTATCTCATCTCGCTCACTTACCGGTTTCGCACCAGGTCGTGTTGAGCAAGCACCAATGTCAATTATCTGGCCACCTTCCTCTATTATTTGTTTTGCCCTGCGGACTATGCTGTGCGAAAACCTGTACCGGCTACCACTAAAAAATGAATCGTTTGTTATGTTTATTATTCCCATAACCAAGGGTTTCTCAATGGTTATGAGTCTGCCGTTGCACTGCAACGTTTTTCTTGGCGCGAAAACTGAACGTTTTTCTTCCATTTTTTCCTATCTTGCAAAATGTTTCAAATGCTAAAATTACGAAACATTGTGTTAAGTTTACAGATGTTGTTTTTTAATTTTTTTGCAGATGGCTTTAATTGTTATTGAAGGGCTCGATGGTGCAGGCAAATCAACCCAAATTGACTTACTTACAAAACATCTTAATACAAAGTCCATACCTTGCCATTTCCTTCACTTCCCTAGAGTTGATGCCCCATTTTTTGGCGATCTTATTGCTAGGTTTCTACGTGGCGATTTGGGAACTATCGACAGGGTTGATCCTTATGTGGTAGCCCTTTTGTATGCTTCGGATAGGATGGATGCTGCTCCAATGATTCGCCAATGGCTTAATGAAAAGCATGTGGTTCTGCTCGACAGGTATGTATACTCCAACGTTGCCTTTCAGTGTGCTAAGCTTAACAATCCCCATGAAATTAACCTGTTAAGGGAATGGATTTTAAAGCTGGAATTTGATTACTATGCAATACCTAAACCCAACTTAAATATCTTTTTAAATGTACCTTTTGAATTTACCCGCAAACGTCTAACTGAGCAAAGAATTGGTGAGTCAAGGCAATACTTGCAGGGTAAGGACGATATTCACGAAAAGGACCTATCGTTCCAGGAGAAAGTTCGTAATATCTACCTACAGCAGCAACAGTTCGACCCAAATTTTGTTGTATTAGATTGTACTGACATTGAGGGGCATATGCACAAGCCTGAAGCTATTTCGTCGATGATACTGGATGAAATTGCAAAGCGGAATTTGTTGAATCTATAAAGCAGATAGCAATGAAAAAGAGAGTTTTATCTGTTGCAAGGTATTTGTTGGCAGTAGTTTTTATTTTCTCAGGGTTTGTAAAGGGAATTGACCCGTGGGGTACAGTTTACAAGTTACATGATTACTTTATTGCGTTCCATCTCCATTTCCTGGACAATTTAGCACTACCTCTTTCTGTTTTGCTTTGCGCCGCTGAGCTTTACATTGGCTTGCTATTACTATCAGGGGTAAAACAGAAGATTGCTGCATGGGGGGCATTCCTATTCATGGTAGTATTTACACCCCTGACCCTTGTGCTGGCAATCACCAACCCTATCTCGGATTGTGGTTGTTTTGGCGATGCCATAAAGCTATCGAATTGGGGAACCTTTTTTAAAAATTTAGTTTTTTTTGCTGCGGCTGCATTCCTTTTTACTAACCGTAGGAAGGAACTATCAAGGCAAAATCCTATCAAACAGAATTTGCTTGCATTACTGCTTCTTGCCATTGCAATTTTACCTTCTGTTCATGGCATACGCCATCAGCCCATTATCGATTTTAGGCCTTTTCACATTGGTGCTAATTTATTACAGTACACTTCAATCCCTGAAGGGGCACCTCACGATGTTTACAGAACAATTCTTTACTACCAGAAGGATGGCGTGGTAAAGGAATTTGATGAAACCAACTACCCGTGGAATGATTCTACATGGACTTTTGTTGATTCAAAGTCGTATTTGGTTGAAAAAGGCTACACCCCTCCTATAGCTAACTTCACTTTATACACTGAAGATGGACATAACTATACCGATAGCATACTTTACTCTAAAGGTGATTTAATTTTAGTTGTTATTCCAAATATTAAATACTTATCGGAACCCGCAATAGCTAGGTTTAAAACTATTCAGAAACAGGCTCGCGATAAAGGCATAAAAATCCTCGGGTTAACATCGGCTGCTGGAACCAATTTGGCAAACCTGGAAAACCAACATGGTTTATTCTTTACATGGCTTCAAGCCGATGAGGTTATGCTAAAAACCATTGTTCGTTCGCATCCCGGTATGCTTTATTTATACAATGGTACAATAATTGGCAAATGGCACTGGCGCGATATCCCTGAAACCCTTCTTAAAACCGAGCAACCCTTATCATTTTTAGTAACTGCTTCGCAAAAAAAGTGGGAGTATGCTATTGCTTCAATATTATCGCTATCTTTAATATTAATTCTGATCTTGTTTAATCGAAACAAATAAATCAAAATTTCCAATATGAGAGCATTGAAGAACCTAACCAGCTGGCTTTTACTTTTTCTTATTTCTTCCAATGTGCTTGCCGATGAGGGCATGTGGATGCTTAACCTTATAGGCAAAAACATTTCGGCAATGCAAACGCTAGGGCTAAAATTGACAGCTGAGGATATTTACAGTGTTAATAAATCGAGCCTAAAGGATGCCATAGTTCAATTTGATGATGGTAGCTGTAGTGCTGAAATGGTCTCGCCTAATGGTCTTTTCTTCACCAATCACCATTGTGGCGTTGATGCTGTTCAGGAATTAAGCACCGTTTCCAATAATTTGTTAGAGAATGGTTACTGGGCTAAGTCGTACGATGAGGAATTGCCTGCTAAAGGCAAAACGGCGCTTATACTTGTTGACATTACCGATGTAACCTCCGATATTCTTACCGGCATCAGTCCATCGCTTTCCAACAGGGAATACTTTGAAGCCATTAACCAAAAGATGCAATACCTTCAGGATTCCGTTGAGGCAAATAGCGGGTATCACGTGGTAGTAAGGCCGTTTTTTAACTACAATGAGTTTTACATGTTCCGTTACGAGCGTTACCTCGATGTTCGTTTGGTTGGAGTTCCTCCCGCATCAATTGGAAATTTTGGAGGGGATGTGGATAACTGGCATTGGCCTCGTCATACAGGTGATTTCTGTATATTTCGTATATACACCTCTCCCGATGGTAAACCTGCCCAGTACAGCCCAAAAAACATCCCATTGAAATCAAAGAGTTACTTAAAAATAAACCTGCAAGGGGTTCAGGAGGGCGATTTTGCCATGATAATCGGATTTCCTGGAAGAACGCATCGTTACGCTTCGTCCTATGAGGCTATGTTTAACCGCGAGGTGGTAGCCAACTTTAAGCGTACCGTTTGGGGGGAAATGATTAACGCAATTAAAAAGGCCCAACAAACCGACCCCGCAATTAAGGTTAACTATACCGATAAGCACGATTATCTTGTAAACTTTTACCAAAAAGATGTTTGGCAAGCCGAGTCGATGTACAAGTACAATGTTGTTGAACGTCTTGCTGCCCGGGAGGATAGCCTTAAGGCATGGGCTAACAGTAATCCCTTCCTCTACAGCAGGTATGTTGCAACATTGCCTGTTCTTGAGAACTACTACCAAACTGTGACACAGAACAGGTGGGAGGAACTCGAAGGAGCCATCTCGGCATTATCGTTTTATCCAGTTGATGTGCATAAGAATATAACTGCCTGTAACGATTTTGTTAGCGCAATTATCATGCAGGGCAAACCATATAGCCGGTTGAGTTTCAAAAAGGACTATATACGCCAGGAGGCTAAACTGCTCCAGAAGAGGTTGCCAGCTGTGTTTGAAAAATACCATGTTTATCCCGATGTTCAGCTATATTCAATTGCATTTGGCGCATTGCTAAACAATAGTGGCGATTTTAATAACCTGGGGATGCTTAATGCTATAAAGAAGGTTGATAATATTAGCACAACATACCCATACTACATAAGAGCTTTTTTTGAAAAGTCCTATTTTACTTCGCCTGAGAATCTGAGTAAATTGATTAAAAAGCCTTACCTGGATTCTTTACTCCAAGACCCGCTGTTCATTCTCTACCACAACTACGACATGCTATGGGATTCAATCTACAATTCCATGTACGAGGCACAGCAGAACTACAATAGAGCAATGCAGCTCTATACCAAAGGAATTATGGAAATGAACAAGGGTAAGCTTTTATACCCCGATGCCAATTCAACACCCCGTTTAACCTATGGTAAGGTAAAGGGCTATCGCCCTGCCGATGGGATGGCTTACAAACCCTTTACAACCCTCGATGGGGTGATGGAAAAGGAAGATCCCAATTCCGACGTGTTTAAAGTGCCTGAAAAGTTACGCAAACTATGGGAACGAAAGGATTATGGACCGTATGCTAAGAATGGCGTTATGCCAGTTTGTTTCCTTACCGATAACGATATTACCGGTGGCAATTCGGGTAGCGGAGTGCTCGATGCTAATGGAAATTTGATAGGCATAGCCTTTGATGGTAACTCTGAAGCTATGGCCTGCGACTTTATGTACGAGCCCGAAACTCAACGAACCATTGTGGTTGATATACGGTATGTTTTGTTTATCATCGATAAGTTTGGTGAATCAAAACATATCATGAATGAGCTAACAGTTCTCTAAACCTTAAGTACTTAAAGCAAAAATCTCCCGTTCTAAACGGGAGATTTTTTGTTATATGCTCTTGGTTGTTACACTCATTTGCGGCGGGTTGTGGAGATGTTTCTTCACAGCACACTGATCAGCCGCTTTGATAACTGCTTCCTTGTACTTCTCAGGGAAATCAGCAGGCAGGTTGATTTCGAGTTCCAGCCTTTCAATCATATGGGTAAGCGGATTAAACTGGTGCTTTTGCACAATTTTGATATTATCAGTAGGTATCCCGCGCTGATCGCAAAACGATTTAACGTAAATCCCTGCGCAGGTTCCAATCGATGCAAGAAATAACGTAAATGGTGCAGGCCCTTGATTGTCGCCTCCTCCATAAACTGGTTGATCAGTTAAAATATCATGCTCCCCAATGTGAGCAATTACTTGCTTTTTGCCCTGAAATGTTACTTCAAATTCCATATGTTTGTTTATTTTATTTTTTCGTTCGCAAATATAAAACATAACAATATATGTGAATGTTTAAATATGATTTAATTTATTTAGAAAATATCTAAATAATGTTAATTGAAATGAAAAGAGGTGTCAGTTAACTGACACCCCTCTTCGCATAAAACACTCTAGCAGCTATTACTTTTTGATAAATTGTTTTGTTATAGGCTGTTTTTCATCGTCAATTGAGATCATGTAAACACCAGGAGCCAAATCATTAATCTCAATTGTGTTATTTCTGTCGGTTAGCATCTGGAATTTAACAACCGCGCCACGCATATCGTATATACGAGCCGATACTTCACCTTCAATGCCGTTAAGAACAACATTTATCTTTTCGGAAGCAGGGTTAGGATAGATGGTGAAAATATCAACCTTTTCGTTACCAAGCTCCTCAGCAAAAGGATTGTCGGTTGAAGGAGCTGATGTTCCGCTTGTAATATTTACGCTGTAGTCCTCAACCTCGCCGTAGCTAAATGTTTCACAAGCGGTAGGTGCAGCATTGTATTTCATGCTTACACGCATGCGAGTAACGCCAAGGGTAGCAGTTGTAGGAATGGTAATACTAGCCGAAAGGGTTCCGCTGCTCGATGATGAACCGCTAACTACCTTTTCATTAGTATCAAAAGTGCCATTCTTGTTGTAGTCAATCCATACAGCCCAGTACTCGGTATAGGAGCTACTCTTGAATCCTGCACTGAAGTAGATTGTGTATGTGGTTCCGCGTGCAACGGTAGCCTGCAGACTGGTCATGTCCTTGTAGCCACCATCGTTGCCTGAAGTACGATTGATTCCTGCAAATTGAACAAGGTCAATCCATTCGTAGCTGGAGTTGCTACCCTTTGAAGCGCAGTAGGTAACCGTGCTGGTAGTTGTGGTAAAGCTAACCTGGCTACCGTACGATGTGCCTTGGGCGTTAATTGCGTATGCACGAGCGTAGTATGTGGTGTTAGCAGCCAAACCACTGAGGTTTGCACTGAACGATCCAGTACCCGAACCACTTGCTACCTTGCTATTTGCTGTGGTTGGATTTTGTGATGTGCTGTAGCAAATACCGCGTTCAGTTACAGTTGCACCACCATCGGCTGTTACATTACCGGCTACCGTGGCTGTGCTGGAAGTAATGTTACTTACACTGCCAGTAGTAACCGTTGGTGTAGTTGCTCCGCTACCTGCGGCAACAGAAACATTGTCAATATACCAGTAGTCAATGTTGTAGAGATTACCTTCGGCAACAAAAGCTATATATGTTGTTGCAGAGTTGAGGTTTGTTGTAATGTTAACAGTAACACTAGTTGCGTTAATATTGGTGCTTGAGGTAGCCACTGACCAAGATGTGTTGGTCCAATTGGTCTTATCGTTCGAGGTTTGAACTCTCAAAGTAACACCGGTGCTGTATGCATCAAGCATATGGCGGAATGTTAATGTTACCTGGCTTACACCTGATGTGTTTATGGCAGGTGTGATCAGGCGTGTGGTGCCCGGGTTAACATTCTGGTAAGTACATTTCATTTCGTAGGCCGATCCGCCAGCCTTATTGGTGTTGGAAACGCTCCAACGTTCAGTTATACCGCTACCTGTGTTCTGAGTTGTCCATCCTGTTGGCATCGATGAGCTACTAAAGGTTTGGGAGTACGGAAGAGTAACTGAAGTGGGGTTAACAGCGGTGGTAAAGTTCATGGTGCTGCCATAGGTGGTTCCGTTGGCGCTAACAGCTTTAACCCTGTAGTAGTATTTAGTATTTGCTGATAAACCGGTAAGGTTAGCGGTAACGTTGGTATTTGAAGTTCCGGTAACACTATTAGGCGTAGCATTGATGCTGTTACCTAAACTTGTTGTAGTACCCCATTCAAAAGTAACAGTGGTTGTAGCATTATTGGCATTAACAGTACCATTCAAAGTAGCGCTGCTGGTGGTTATTGATGAAGCGGCTACAGTGGTTGCGGTTGGTGCAGTGCCTCCACCTGATCCACCCATAAATGCAAAGGTGATATCCTTGGTAGTTGCATTCTCAGCAATACTGGTCATAGGCTTGCCCGTATTAGCGCCAGCCCACGATTTCATGTTAGGGGTAGTAGCATCGGTAAATGATGTTTTGTTGCTACTTCCGGGGAATGGGCAACCTGTGCTATTAATGCTACCATAGGTACTTGATGTAGTGCCAGGGTTTGTTGTTGCGCTTGCGCAAACCGGATACATTTTTTGTGGGTAAGTAGCGTTAATGTTATTGCTGCTGCTTGCACTGGCAACATCCTTATGAACATGGTAAATTATCAAGCCATGGCCAGGAACGTATGCATCAAAACCTACTTGCTGGCGGTTTTCCATAATCCAGTACTCACCGCTGGTAGTAGAGTTAATCTGGAAGAAACTCTTGTTGTCTTTAACTGGTTTAACTGTTACGTTTGTTGCCGATGAAAGAACGGTTGCAGTTGCCCATCCGTAAACCTTAACTTTAGTGTATGCGTTGTGGTGAGCGGGTGTTACGCCATTGTTGTTCCATGAGCCGCTGGCCATCATATCCCACTTGCCTGTTCCCTCAAACTGACCACCGGTGCTATAATCGGTATCATAGTAGTCAGGAGCGCCAAGTACATGACCAAACTCATGGCATATAACACCAATAGATGTAATAGTTGTTCCGGAGTTTCCTCTTAGTTCTGCAGAGCATGAGTATTTTGAAATAGTTTTCCCGTCTTTGGTAACAGGAGTAATACTCCATGCGTGCGCCCAAATAGCATCGGCACTGGCACCTGCCTCTTCACCATAACCTGCATAAATAACATACACTCCATCAACTGTACCATCGCCATCATTATCGTAGTTGGCAAAGTTAGCTGAGGCGTCGGCTGCATTAACGGCTTCAGTAACCAAAGCTCTTGGGTTCTTATCGTTACCGTATGCATCGTTAGCTCCGTAGTACGACATGTTCTGGCTGGCAGTATAGGGGCCAAATACATCAACCGTTAGGTTGAATTGGCCCCATGAGTTCTCAAGGTAGTAATCCTTAACGCTACCGGTTGCACCGCCAGTGCTATATCCTACCTGGTTGAATAGGTTGTTAAAATCACTTTGGGTTTTAGTAAAGGCTTTATCCTTAAACCCCATCAGAATACATATTAGCTTTCTATTGCCGGTTGTGGGGAAAGCTTTCTGTGCCTCAGCTGATTTAATGTCCCAAATGCTCTTCATCATTGATAGCTGGCTTGGGCTATAGTATAAACCCTTACTTACCTTTGAGAGCAGTTCCTTTTCAGCAGCAGTTCTTTCCTTGATGTTGTTTACCTCAATGCCTGAAAGCTGCAAATCGCCCTTCATGTCCTGAATGGCATACTCATAAACTCCATTGCTGTTTAGCATAATGGTGTAACCATCCTCAGTGGTTGCCCACTTAACCTTTTCATCACCCTTTAGGAAAATGGCCAGAGTTTTACCATTAGCCTGTTTGTACTGTACAAGTCCCGGATAAGCCGGTACTGCCTGGGTTTGATTTACCCATAGCAGGCATGTCATAAGACAAATGCTTACTAAACCAAGTAGATTTTTTCTCATAGCGTTTTTTTGTTTAGGTTGGTGTTTAGTTGGATGCGCGCAAGGTATATACAATAGGTGTTAATGTCAATATTTTTGTACTCTTGAATGTGCTTATGTCGACATAAAACAGTTTTTAACATACGAAATGCAATTTCAAAAGCATATAATGTTAAATAATTGTATAATAATGCGTTATATGATTTTTAATATTTTGGGTACTAAGTAGGGAAGTGCATTATGCTAAAAAGTATTAAATTGCGAGGCTAAACTGTAGGTTACAATGGATTTAAAGGCCATTATTGTCGACGATGAACCCTTAGCCATTGCGGTAATTGATGGTTACCTCTCCCGTATACCCGGGGTAGAGGTAGTGGCTACCTTTAACGATGGACTTCCTGCTTTTGAGTATCTTCAGGAAAACCCTGTGGATATAGTTTTTTTGGATGTAGAAATGCCAAAGCTTACGGGTATTGAACTTGTACGGTGCTTGTATAACCCACCTGTGGTTATTATAACCTCGGCAAACAGGGACTACGCAATTGAGGGCTTTGAGCTAAATGTTGCCGATTATATCCTTAAACCAGTCACTTTTGAAAGACTACTTAAAGCATTCTCTAAGGCTAAAGAGCTTCTTTCAAAAAGAGCCGAAAATACAAGCCCTAAGGACTCGGAATACCTTATATTTAAGGAGAGTAGAAAGAGCGTAAGGGTAAAGCAGGATGAAATACTCTACTTTGAAAGCATAAAGGACTACGTTAAAGTAGTAACACCTAACAGAACAGTTATAACCAAACAGAGTATAAGTAGCTTAGAGGAGTTGCTCGATAAAGAGAAGTTTATTCGTGTACACCGCTCTTTTATAGTTGCACTTAATCGTGTGGATACCTTTTCCACCACCTCGCTAGAAATTGGAGATATTGAAATACCTATTGGTAGGCTGTATAAGGAGGATGTGATTAAAATACTGGAAACTAAAAAATAAAATTTTGTGTTACGGAGATTGAAATATCCGTTACTGATCATTGTTCTAGTTCAGCTTACCTTTGCCAATGCACAGGAGCGTGGATTGTTGCTTTCCCATTACTATTCAGCAAATACCTATCAGGCTGCTACGCAGAACTGGGGTATAGTTCAGGATAAGAGGGGTGTTATATACTTTGCAAATGGAGCAGGGGTGCTTGAATTCGATGGAAAGAATTGGCAATTTATTGAGGTTGGGAAAGGTGCCTCGGTCAGGAGTATTGCAATTGATAGTAACGATCGAATTTACGTTGGAGGTTACGGTGAATTTGGTTTGTTAAGTCCGGATAAAACCGGCTTGTTGAGATATGTGTCGCTTTCATCGCATGTCGATTCAGCATATAAGGAATTCAATGAGGTTTGGGATACCAGGGTTATTGCCGATACGGTGTTCTTCTTAACTGACAGGTGTATCTTTACCTATTACAAAGGTAAAATCTCATATTTACCCCTTGATGAAAAAAGGGTGTATTACCTCTCACACATTATAGGCTCAAGGTATGCTGCTCATATCCTCAATGAGGGAATGTTTTTTATTGACAATGGCAGTTTAAAGCTTATAAAAGGCAGCCCGCAATTTTCATCTTTAAAGATTCATTCATTAATTCCTTTCAACGGGAAATATATACTTTGTACAAGGGAAAATGGGCTGTACACTGTTGATTACGAAAATGGTGTATTTAAAAATTTTAGTTCCCTTTCGGCACTCTCATCCAATGCGCAAGGTGTTGATAGTTACTTCAAAACGAATTTATTTTACCATGGCATTTCGGTTAATGATTCACTCCTTGCTCTTTCATCAATTTTAGGCGATGTAATCATTGTTGATCAAGAATTCAGAGTGGTTGACGTAATTGACCAAAGTTCAATTGGTGTTCGGAGTACAGCAAATTTCCTGTATTATCAGCCTTCCGGCATTCTTTGGCTTGCTCTTAATAATGGTATAGCCAGTGTTGAACTCACTTCTCCTTTTCGTTACTGGAACGAGCAGGTTGGAATTGATGGTGTGCTATCCGATGTTGCCCGTAAAGGTGACTTTTTTTACTTATCAACAGGCAGCGGTTTATTCTATATTGAAAAAAGGCATCAAGAGACCTTTAAGCCCGATAGGTTTAACCGTTTGGAGGGCAGGTACGAACAGGCTTGGCAGTTCCTTTACTTTCAGGAACCAACCGACACTGCCTTACTTAAGCCACTTTGGTATGGAAGCAATCAGAATACCCACTTGCTGGTTGCTGCAAGGAATGGAGTTTTTGAAATTAATAAAAGGAGTGCCAGTAAAATTACCCGGCTTGAACTACCCTATGTCCTTCATCAGGGCAGGATCAATCGTTCATACCTTTTTGTGGGGCATGAAAACGGAGTCTCCCGCTTGAAGTACAAGAATGGAAGGTGGTTCGATGAGGCTTTACTTTGCAAAACAAACCGAAAAATACTAAGTATTGGAGAGGATAGCAATGGAAATGTTTGGTTTTCAGAGAATCTAGGCGGGGTTGGGTGTATTGTGAATGCACAGTTTGAGAAAAGTGAGGCTAAAGTATCTAGGTACGATACCTCTAACGGGTTGCCCGATGCGGCCTATGTTAGAATTTTTGATATTTACGACACCATACTCTTTATTGCTAACAGCAAGTTTTACTCCTTTAACCAAGATGCGAAAAGGTTTGAGCCTTTTGACATAAAATCGCTAAACATTCTGGAATGGTTGCCAAGCAACAACGACACCCTGATGTGGCGAAGGATAAGCAACCAGCTTTTAACTGACCAGTATGTTACCCATTTTGCAGACTCAATATCGTGGGTGTCCACCGACAAGGGAATCTTTCAGGTTCGGCCTGCTAAGGGGTATAACTACTTTAACCTACCTGCCCCAGTTATTTATAGGGCGATAAATATGGACTCTGTGCTTTTTAATGGTAACAACTATAGTCTGGTTGAATGCGATACAGTTTTTGGAGCATCTTTGTACAAGAAAATAGCTGATCCTATCATTGATTTAGGAATAGTACTTCCGTACAAAAGGAATTCAGTGAAATTTTCATACTCATGGCCATACTTTGAATCCGATCAGCCTTGTCAATTCAGCTACCAGCTTGTTGGTAACGATGAGGGATGGTCAGAGTGGTCGACTGATTACCGGAAGGAGTATACTAATTTACGTGAGGGTAAGTACGTATTTAAGGTTAAAGCACGAAGTGTTTTTGGGGTTGAAAGCCCTGTTTTAGAATTTCGTTTCGAGGTTAAAACGCCATGGTACAGAACTATTTATGCATACATTGGCTACGCTTTGCTTGTTTTTTTACTAATATATTCGATATTTAAAATTTGGCATTACAAGTTAATACTGGAGCGCGACAAGCTGGAGCGCTTGGTTAAGGAACGCACACAGGAAATTCTTTTACAAAAGGAGGAACTTCAGGTTCAGGCGGAACATCTCAGGGAAACCTACGAATGGATATCGGAAAAGAACGCCATGCTCGAAAGGCAAAAGAGTGAGATTGAACAACAAAAGCAAAAGCTCGAAGAAATTAATGCTACTAAAAACAAATTCTTCAGGATTATTGCACACGATCTACGCAACCCTATTAGCACTTTGGTAAACTCTACTGCCTTTCTTTTAACCGATATTGAAACGTTAAGTTCGGAAAAAACAAAAAAGTTTATGGGGGAACTTAATAGGCTGGCACTTACCACCTATGGGTTACTTGAAAACTTACTCGACTGGTCATCGAACGAGATGGGCGACATACAAAATAAACCCCAAAGGGTTTCCCTTGCGCTTTTGGTAAATCAAAATATTGAGTTAGTACAGAATCGGCTAACAGACAAGAATATAAAGTTAACTGTTGATATTCCGGCTAGCATTGAACTTTATGTTGATGAGAATATGCTGAATACAGTTCTGAGGAACTTGATCAGTAATGCTGTGAAATTTACAAGACCTGGAGGTGAAATTTCGATTGATGCTTCAGAAGTTAATGGTAAATGCGTAATCAGAGTTAGAGATAACGGAATTGGTATTCCCGACCAAAATATCGAAAAACTGTTCAGGATTGATAAAAGCATTGTAACACCTGGTACCCAAAACGAAAAGGGTTCGGGGTTAGGATTACTCCTTTGCAAAGAGTTTGTTGATAAAATGGGGGGAACAATATCGGTAAATAGCCAGCATGGTTTTGGAACTACATTCTCCATTGAGTTCCCCGTAGATATTCTTTAGCTCATCTATTCAAATATTTTTAGCCGGTTAAACCTTATACTTTAGGTAAAATCAAACTTAACAAACCAAAATTCATAGTTATGAAGCGGATAAAGTACTTTTTCAGCCTTTTGCTATTCCTAATCATGGCGATTGGGGTAGTGTTTGCTCAGGATAAAAAGGACGAGGCAAAAGAGCCCTATGCCTTTACTGATGTTAAGGTTATACCCACAACATCGGTTAAGAACCAGAACCGCTCAAGCACCTGCTGGAGTTTTTCGGGAATGGCATTTCTGGAGTCAGAGCTTTTGCGAATGGGAAAGCCTGCTGTTGACCTTTCGCCTATGTTTGTGGTTAGGAATATCTACGCCATGAAAGCCGATAGGTATGTCAGGTTCAATGGTACCAATAATTTTGGCCCAGGCGGTTCATTCTTCGATGTGCTGGAAGCCATTAAGCGGTTTGGGATAGTACCCATGGACGTTTATCAGGGCTTAAGCTATGGAGAGGAATCGCATGTACACGGCGAGGTTGATGCCGTTACTAAGGCTTTTGTAGATGCTATAGTTAAAAATCCAAACCGTAAGCTCTCCACGGCTTGGAAAAAAGCATTCGATGGTATACTGGATGCCTACTTTGGTTCATTACCCCAGAATTTTACCTACAATGGCAAAACATACACACCAGAATTGTTTGCAAAACAGCTAGGTATAAATCCTGACGATTACGTGGTAATAACCTCGTTCAGCCATCATCCCTTTTACCAGAAATTTGTTCTGGAACTACCCGATAACTGGATACATGGCGAGGCCTACAATGTGCCTTTAAGTGATTTTGATAGGATTATTGAAAGCGCCATCGATAACGGTTACCCGGTTGCCTGGGCAAGCGATGTTAGCGATAAAGGGTTTAGCTGGAGTAAGGGTGTAGCTATTGTACCTGATTTTGATGATAAGGAAAATGCCGGTTCCGACAAGGAGCGCTGGACTCAACTCTCGAATCGTGAGAAGGAAAAAACTTTATACTCGTTCGAGAAGCCAGTTAAGGAAATGGTAATTACCCAGGAGATAAGGCAACTTGCTTTTGATAACTATCAAACCACCGATGACCATGGTATGGTGCTGGTAGGCAAGGCAACCGATCAGCTGGGTAACACATTTTACAAAGTGAAGAATAGTTGGGGTGCCGATGGTAAATACAATGGATATTTTTATGCCTCAAGGGCATTTGTACTGTACAAATCAACAAATATTATGGTTCATAAAAAGGCTGTTCCTGTTGATTTGGCAAAGAAATTGGGAATTTAGCAGATTCACCGAACAAATTTATCCGCCCATCGTTTAACTATTTTGGGCGGATTTTTTTATTTGTATGGTATAATATTTATAAATTTACATGCTGATAAAGACTTAGGCCATGACAAATTTATACATCAAGGGCACTACCAAAACACCGGAGATTGATTTTAAACCGGGTATTCTGCAAATTTCAGGACGCTCAATTGCTGAGGATGCAGTTGCTTTTTACCAGCCTGTTATTAAATGGATTGAAGATTACCTTAAAAAGCCTGAACCATTAACCAGGCTCAACCTGAAGATGGAGTACATCAATAGCGGTTCAAACCGGTTTATTTTCACCATAATGAGGATGCTTGATGAGGCCTACTCACAGGGACATAACGTGGTTATTAACTGGTACTTTGAGGAGGATGACGACACCATTAAGAACTTAGGTCGTGATTTTCAGGCCCTGGTAAAGGCTCCATTTAAAATGGTAGAGATTATTTAATCGTCATCATCTACTACTTCCCTGGCATCTATTTGTGGGGTGTTAGTATCGTTAAAGTTTTCAGCGGGAAAGTGAACAACTAGCCAGGCTATATCGCGAACAAAATCAACCTTGCCAATTTCTACACTCTTAATTTCAAGACCAGTTCGTTTCTTTAAATCCTCTATAAGTTCTGCCCTTTTATCGGGGGTAATGAGGTTGATTTTCTCGTAAACTATCACCTTTTGTGATAGATGTTTAATGAAAAGGCCTTTTTCAAGTATTAGAGCTACGCCTAATAATGCAAAATTTGAAAATAGCAGTTCTGCATAGCTAACCTTTTTCGACGATATGGCATTTATTAACGATATGGCAATTATGAAAAAGAGATAAGTCATCTCTTTAATTGGTATTGGGTTGGTCCGGTAGCGAATAATCCCAAAAACAGCAAATAACCCCAAGGCAAAACCAAGTTGTAGCTTGACGTTTGCAAGCAGAAAACACATAAAAAATACAACCACGCCAAGCATAAGGTATGTAAAAACATAATCTCTACGGTAAGTACGTGGGTAGTATAGGTAACGGACAGTAATCCATAAAATAACAGTGTTCAAGATAAACCGTAGGAGAAGTGTGTAAAAATCGTTCGTGTTTATGATATCGATTCCAAATAGCTGGAACGAATCAGCTTGTAGTGTTAACCAAAGCATTCTCATTTTTGTACTTGTTAATGTGCGTAATTATTGGCTTAAAGTTATTGGACTTTAGGTTATTATACAAAAGTGCGCACCCAATTGAGTACTTGCTAAAACCGGTTTGTCTATATCCGTGTTGCTTTAAATGATTGATAAGAAAGCTTGACGAGTTGTACTTGTCCCGTTTTGATTCTATTACACAAATATCTGAAAGGTTTACGGCATGGGTTGGATTTTTGAGCAGTATATTGAAGTCCATTGTAACACGTTCATTAAAATCGAACGATACTAGGGTTATCCTGTTAAAGGTTGTATACAATGTTCTTGTTAACTCATTAAACCTGAAAGGAATATTTTTTTTAACAAAGGCTTCAACCGTTGGATTGTCAATGGAGTTGTTGGTAATTTCGGTTCGTTTCTTTAATGTTTCGCCTGAAGGCATTCGTGTTTTTACCTCTAGGAATACATCGCCGCTAGCTTTGTAATGCCTGAGCCTTAACTTATAACGCTTAGCCCTCCTGTTATGGTGGTCAAGATACATGGTAAAGCCACTGCTGTCAAAATATTCCGAAAAGTACTCAGGCATTAGCTGAGCTTTATTCTCAACAATAAAGTAGTGTTGTTTTAAGAATGAAAGTATTTCAAATGCCCATTCTGCCTGTACTAAATACTTACTATCGATACGGCGCATAAATTGCGCCTTGTCCACATCGCCTAGGTTTAAGTAGTTGAAATCTAATTGTTTAATATCATTCTCTTTCATGGATTACACTATACTACTTATATTCAAAAACTTTTCTACTTTTCAGTTTTCCATAAGGCCCATATACTTTCTTTTCCACTTTAAAGCCATTGCTATACGTAGTTTCCACCCTTTCAAGAACTTCGCCTTTACTGTTGAAGGTGGTTTGCAATATTTCGTTTCCTTCACCATCGTATTTGTATTCAATATGCTTTACAGTATTGCCTTTTTCATCGTAATTTTTTTCCATTAGTATATTCCCTTGCTTGTCAAATTGTGCCTCGTATTCCTTGTACTTGATCTCTTTCTCGTTTTGGTATTTATAACGCCACTCAACCTTTTGTTTAATGCCGGCTTCACGAATTTCCTTTTTCTTTTGAGCAAATGCTAAAGATGGGCAGGTAAACAATATTATTAATACAACAAGTGCCAGTTGGTGTTTAGTTTCCATTTTCGTAATTTTGATAAATTTTTTGCAAGTTAATCAAAAAATAATTCGCCAATGTACAAGTGTAGAGTTTGTGGTTACATATACGACGAAAATATTGGGGATCCTGATCATGGAATACCTGCAGGTACTCCTTTTGAGGAGTTACCTGACAATTGGCACTGCCCTGTATGTAATGTAACCAAGGATTACTTTGAGGAGTTTAACTAGATTGGGTTTGTCTTGAACGAACCGTCATTACGGAGTTTGTTTTGAGTATTAAGAAGAAAAGAACCCTATTGGGTTCTTTTCCTTTTTGGATGTATTACTTGTTTTCGGGAATGTTCTTTAATACATCAAGCAGCAAATCCCAGAACTTTTGTGTTGATGGGATATGAAGTCTTTCGTCGGGAGAGTGCGCCCCCTTAATGGTAGGTCCAAACGAAATCATGTCCAGTTCGGGGTATTTCTTTAAGAAAAGGCCACATTCAAGTCCAGCATGTATTGCTCTGACTACAGGCTCTACCTTAAAAAGTTTCTTGTACGAAGCTTTTGTTATTTCAAGTATCTGAGAGTTGGTGTTAGGTGCCCATCCCGGGTAACCATCGGAGTGCTGAATGTTGGCATTGGCAAGCCGGAAAACGCTTTCAACCATGTTTGAAATATCATGCTTTGCCGATTCCACTGCACTGCGTTGGCTGGTAGTTACGAGAATTTGGTTGTCCTGAATAAATTTCACAGAAGCTAAATTGGTAGAGGTTTCAACGAGCCCTTTTAGCTGGCGACTCATGGCTATAACTCCATGAGGGCAAGCGTATAGTGAGTTAAGTAGATCGAAATGGGTAGGTTCGTCAATTACAAAATCGGGTAGGGGTGAGTCCTCGATTGTGATTTCGAGGTTTGGCTCCGCATCGCGCCATTCATTGTAAATTTCAGCTCTAATGTTTTCAAAGGTTAGAATCAGTTGAGCCTTATCATCCTTATGGATTGTGAATATTGCCGATGCTTCGCGTGGTATGGCATTACGTAGGTTGCCACCATCAAGGTTGGCAAGCCTAAGATCAAATAGCTGTGTTCCTTTCCAGAGGAAACGGTTAATAAGCTTTATTGAGTTAGCGCGGTGCTTGTCAATGTCGTCGCCTGAGTGACCTCCAAGTAAGCCTTTCACTATCAGCTTCATGGCAACAGAATCGCTAGGTACCCTATCGGGTTCGTATGCAAAAGTTGCCACTGTGTCGATACCTCCTGCGCAGCCAATGAAAAGTTCGCCCTCGTCCTCGGAATCGAGGTTTAAAAGAATTTTTGAATTAAAAAATCCGCTTCCCATCTCGAATGCACCAGTAAGACCGGTCTCCTCATCAACAGTGAAAAGGCATTCTAGTGGTCCATGCTCAATATCGCTTGAGGCTAGGATAGCCAACTGGGCTGCAATCCCAATACCATCGTCGGCTCCAAGGGTTGTTCCCTTAGCTTTTAACCATTCTCCATCGGTGTAGGTTTGTATGGGATCATTGTTAAAATCATGGTTTACATCGCTGTTCTTCTCACAAACCATGTCCAGGTGACTTTGCAGTACAACTGGTTGCTTATTCTCGTAACCTGCTGATGCTGGTTTCCTTATCAGAATGTTTCCAGCATCATCTTTCCGGTATTCAAGATTATGCTTCTGGGCAAAATCTACGATGTAGGCTATAATTTTATCCTCCTTCTTTGAAGGACGAGGAATCTTGCATATTTCACCAAAGTAGTGGAAAACAAGTTCTGGCTTTAATTGATTATTGCTCATGGGTATTAATTTTTTTTCGGCATAAACATAATACATTTTCAAATATGATGGTTTAAATAAAAGAGGTTTAAAAGCATGTTTGTAAGCGGTTGTATGGTATATTAAAATGGTTTAATTTTGTAACCAAAATCACTCAACAGGAATGATAGAAACACCAGAACTTCACAACCTGCTTTCAACTGCCATTGGCGCTGCGGTTAGAGCAGGTTACAAGATAATGGAGGTATATAATTCTGATGATTTTCAGGTAAATCTTAAGTCCGATCGTACTCCGTTAACCCTGGCCGATAGACTTGCCCATGAGGAAATTAAGAGTTCGCTTTCAAAGACTTTTATCCCAGTTCTTAGCGAGGAAGGTAGGAATATAATCTACGAAGAGCGTAAAGGATGGGATTATTTCTGGGTGGTTGATCCACTTGATGGGACAAAAGAGTTTATCAAACGTAATGGGGAGTTTACTGTAAATATTGCTCTTGTATACGAAAAGTACCCAATTGCAGGGATAGTATTTGTGCCTGTTACCGGAAAGCTTTACTACTCCATTAATTCGGAAGGGGCTTATATGGTTACCTCTTTAGTTTCAAAAAATGATTATGAGATTTCATATGAAGATATTCAAGCTATTTCTCAAAAGTTGCCTTTACCAAGCAATCGCGATAGCATTGTGGTTGTAGAGAGTAGGTCGCATAGCACACCTGAAACCATTCAGTATATTAATAGCTTATCAGAACGTTACTCAAACATAGAATTACTTCCTATTGGCTCATCGCTTAAAATGTGCATGATAGCCGAAGGTAAAGCGGATTTATATCCCCGTCTTTCGCTTTCCAGCGAGTGGGACACTGCTGCCGGTCAGGCAATTGTTGAGGGTGCTGGTTTTAAAGTTATAACCTATGAGACGGGTGAAAGACTTTCGTACAACAAGGAGGACCTTGTTAATCCATGGTTTGTTGTTACGAATGGGAGGGTGAAGTAGGCTAAATATCTATTCCCAGTACCAATATATCATCAACCTGTTCGTAATTACCTTTCCATTTTTCCAGGAATGATTCAAGATGTTTGACCTGTTCATCAACAGGTTTATCTAAAGTATTACCTAGCAGTTTAATATATTCGGATTTGCCCAGCTTCATGCGCTTAGTATCACTTATCTGGTCGTGGTAACCATCAGTGTAGAAAAAGAGTTTCCCTTTTTTGGTAATATCAAGGTATTCATCGTTGAATACAATCAAACCGAGCTGACGGTTGAGGTTACGTTGGGGACGAACAGTTATATGATTATTTTTGGAATCGAAATACTCAAATGATATTTTGTGCCCTGAGTATTCCAGCGCTGCTGCCTGTTTTGTGTACTTGCAAACAATAAAGTCGATGCCTAATAGTAAGTTTGAATCAAACGGTTTTGCGTTGTTTTTTATCAACTCATTATACAAGTGCGTTGCAATTTGGCTGGGTTTATTTAGTTTAAAGATAGTTACAGCATCTTTTAGAGCGTTAATTGCCATTATGCTCATAAAAGCTCCGGCTACTCCATGCCCTATACAGTCGGCAATGACAAAAATTATTCCGTTATCAAATTCATGATGCCAGTATATATCGCCGCCAACATAATCCTTTGGCTTGTAGAGCATGGCTTGTTTGCTGAAATACTTTTCTAGTTCTATGGGGTTTGAGAGCAGCGAACGTTGAATAAAAGAAGCATACTCTAGACCTTCAGTTATTCTATGGTTGGCATATTCCAAAAGTCTATTTTGCATCTCAATTTGCTCGGTTTGAAGGGCAAGTTCGGTTTTATGCTGGTTTAGTTCGTTTATGTTGATTTCCAGCATATCGCGTTGTGTTTCAATTTCCTCCTTTTGAATTAAAATCTCAGCATTCATTTCCTGTAGTAATCGTTTATCCTTTTTCAATTTTTTCAGGTAGAGGTATGATAGCACAACTATTATCAAACTGAAAACAACAAGCGATAAAAGCAACAAATTGATTACCTTTTGTCTTTTGATGTCTAATTGTTTCAGCTCATTATCCTTTTGGAGCAGAGCAATTTCACTTTCTTTTTTATCTGTTTCGTACTCAATTTTTAGCTTATCGAGATTATTCAGATTTGAGATATTGCTTAACGTATCGCTGAGTGTTTTATAGGCCTCAAGATGCTCAATGGCTTTTTTATAGTTACCTTGGCGTTTAAGAATTGAGTACATTCCTTTATGGGCATCGCGTTGCCACTCAATAGATTTGAGTTTAACAGCTAGTTCAAGAGCCCGGGCGTAAAAGGCAACTGAAGTGCCTAAATTTCCTATTTGCTCGTAGGCGCGACCAAGATTAAGGAAAACTGCTGCTAATCCATTCTCGTTCTTGCTTTGCTCAAAAGCCAATTTAGCCTTTAATAGGTAGTTTATGCCTTCCCTTGGATTTCCAATATCCAGGTAAAGCTGTCCGATGTTACTGAGGGTCTTGCCCTGGTCGTCAATATTGTTGTTTTTTACATCTACTTCGTATGATTTAAGAAACATATTGAGACTCTCAGTAAAACTTTTCTGGTTTTTGAGGATGATGGCAATGTTATTTGATGCCCTGCCAACACCCAAATCATTTTTTAGTTTTTGGTAAATGGTTAGGGCTTTGTAATACATATCAAGTGCTTGATTTTGCTTACCCTGAGTATCGAATATTAGGCCAATGTTGTTATAAGCATGTGCTACACCAAGTGAGTCACCTAGTTTTTCTCTAAGTTTAAGGGCTTGGAATAGTTTTTCGGATGCTAGTTCAAGTTTCCCTAGATTCCAGTAAATACCCCCAAGCAAATTTATAGTCTTTGCCAGGCTTAGGGTATCGTTAATTTGTTGGAAAAGGTCTATTGCATTATTCGCTTTTTCAATGGCACCTTCTGCATTTCCTGTATTGAAAAGGATTCCTGCAAGCATTTTATAGGAGTTGGCTATGATTGCAACCGGAATTTTTGTTTTCTGTGAAAGGACAATAATGTTTTGAAAGTACTCCTGAGCCTTGGAAAAGTTTCCTCTAGCATAATATCTATTTCCTGCAAGCTCGTTGCCTTTGGCAACTCCATTAGCCCAGCCATATGATGCTGATGACTTAATTAATTCGATTACTACCTTGTCGTAAATGGAATCCTTATATTCCTTTGCTGGCCCTAGTTTTTCATATATTTTGTTTAGAATAATAGAGTCCTTTGCGTTGTGTCTGATTACTTCTATTAAGCTATCGGGGTTGGGCTGAGCCATTAGTGGGGTTGCAATGGAGAGAGCGAACAAAAGGTTTTTAATTTTTATCATAACTATTGTTTTACAGTTTATATCTTCAGTTTTTTTCCCTTAAAAATATGGTTCTCAGTAATCATCCAGTGAAAAATGATTTCCACAATTTCAATTCTTGGAACTCAAATTGGTAGTAAAAATAATTCCTTTAGCGTATTCATCTTTAATTTGTTTAGCTTTATTGACAACCTTACAATTTTCATTGATTAAATGTTGAATGAAAATGAGAAAGGAGGGGCTATGTAAGCTCCCTCCTTTACTATAAGAACCCTAAAAACTAGTATTATGCGTTATACTTAAGCTTCTTTTGGATATCTTCCACCTGGGCTTTGAATCGTTTATCGGTTTCCATCAGATTGTTAACTGTTTTACAGGCGTGAAGAACAGTTGCATGATCTTTGTTCCCAATAACGCTACCAATGGTTGAAAGGGATGCTTTGGTTAAACTTTTAGAGAAGTACATGGCAATCTGACGTGCTTGCACTATCTCACGTTTGCGAGTTTTTGCATTTAACACATCAACAGGTAAACCAAAGTACTCGCAAACAACTTTTTGGATGTAATCAATAGTAATATCCTTCTTGGTGTTTTTAACTAGCTTCTCAATCATTTCCGAGGCAAGTTCAACGCTGAGCTGTTTCCCATTTAGGGTTGACTGAGCTAGCATGGAAATGAGTGCACCTTCAAGTTCACGAATGTTCTGGGTAATATTTGAGGCAATGTATTCCAAAACGTCGTTTGGTACTACTATACCATCGTTATATACTTTCTTTTTAAGTATTGCTACCCTTGTTTCAAAGTCAGGTGTTGTAAGCTCAGCCGACAAGCCCCACTTGAAGCGCGATAGAAGTCGTTTTTCTAAGCCTTGCAGGTCAGCTGGAGCCTGATCCGATGTAAGGATAAGCTGCTTGCCCGTTTGGTGTAAATGGTTAAAGATGTGGAAAAAGGCATCCTGTGTCTTTTCCTTTCCTGCAAACTCGTGAACATCGTCAAGTATTAGTAAGTCGATACTTTGGTAGAAGTGAAGAAAATCGTTTATGTTGTTATGTTTAAAGTAAGCATCCACAAACTGGGTTTGGAACTTAACGGCGTTCACGTATAGTACAATTTTTTCAGGGAAATGTCTTTTAACCTCTATCCCAATTGCCTGAGCCAGGTGTGTTTTGCCTAACCCTGAGCCTCCGTAAATAAACAATGGATTAAAAGCAGTTTTCCCTGGAGCCTGACTAATAGTGATTCCGGCAGAACGAGCTAAGCGGTTGCATGTCCCCTCCACAAAGTTTGCGAAGTTGTACTCAGGGTTAAGCTGAGGATCAACATTTAGCTTTTTAATTCCCGGAATAATGAAAGGGTTCTTAATAGGTGCTTCCTGAACGGCCTGAACTGAAACTGGCTTGTTTTTAAGTTCAGTTTTGTTCTGAGTGGGGAACTTAACTGTATATGGAGTGCCACCATTATAGCCACTATGTTCCATAATTACACTGTACTCAAGCTTAGCATCGGCTCCCAACTCCTTCCTTAACGTTTTACGCAGTATGTCAATGTACTGCTCTTCCAAATACTCGTAGAAGAAAGGACTTGGCACCTGAATGGTGAGTACATTCTTTTCCAGCTTAATGGGAACAATGGGCTCAAACCAAGTTTTAAAGCTTATGGGCGTTACGTTGTCCTTAATGATTCTTAAACAGTTTTCCCAAACTTCTTTATAATCAGCTGCCATATACATGTAAAAATATTTGAGTGAAAATTTTTCAACCTGTTATCAACATCAACAAAATTGTAATGATTTTTTTTAAAAAAAAATAGGTTTTCAGGTTGACTTTTGTGTTAACATTACAACTACCTTATTATCACTCAAATATTTTTTTTTCGTTCGTCAAAATTTTTTAATGCACTGATATACAGTTACATAAGTTGTTAATAACACAAATATTTGATTGTTAACTTATTGTTAAGTGAATCTAAATTTAAAGGTTATATAGATTTACTGTATAGCATTGACTTACAGTCGGAATAATATAACGGATTGATATACAGATTTATATAATAAACTGCTATTTGTTTTTCTTTTCTTCGATGTATTTGGTTCTACTTAAGTCGATTATCGAGAAATTAACATACCTTTTAGGGTTCGCTTTCATGTCTTTAATCAGTAACTCAAGCTGTAGTGATGCCGATTCTAGGTTACGATACAGCGAGTCGTTATTAACCAGCTTGCCTAGTGTCCCCTCGCCTGAATTTACTTTTGTTAAAGCTTGCTGGAGTTGGGTTAGCGAGGAGTCGAGCTTTATAAGCGTGCTGTAAAGGTTAGCTTTGGATAGAGAATCGCTTAAGCTTGAAAGGTTTTTAATGGTGTTTGTAATGTCTGCATTATTCTTTCGGATGTTCGATGAAATTGACTCTATATTGCTTAGCGATAACCTTATGGAGCCTTTTGGACTGTTAACCATGGTGTCGAGGCCAGCACTCAGGTTTGCAATGTTATGGAGGGTTCTATTGAGGTTCTCAATGCCCTCCGACAGGTTCTTTTTATTTTCATCGTTAAGCACTTCCTGAAGTACAACAAGGGTTTTAGCAATCTCGCTCATCATTACCTCAGCTTTTTCCTTTACGGGCGACATTTGGTAGGCAAGTTGATCGAGGAGCCCTACCTCAATGGATGTAGGAAGTGTGTCACCAGGTTCATAGTAAAGGCTATCGGGGGCTACCTCAAGCTTTATGGCCTTACCTCCCATTATATCGGTGCTTACTAGTTTGGCAGTAGTGTTTCGGGGGAGGCTGTACTTCTTATTAACCAGTAATACCACCCGAAACCTCCCCGACTTTAAGTCATGAAACTCAATGTTTTTAACCAGGCCAACCTTAAAGCCGTTAATTAGCACGGCATCGGTGTTTTTTAACCCATCAACCGATTTGAAAATGGCGTAGTAAACATTGTTTGGGCTAAAAATATTTTTACCCTTTAAAAAGTTTACTCCCCAGAACATTACAACAAGTATGGTAAGGGCAAACAGGCCAATTTTTGTTTCGCGGGTTAGTTTGAGTTTCATGGCTAGCTCTTTTGGTTGTTTACAATTCAAAATTACTCAATTATTGGGAAAGTAGGCATCTAGTTTGAGTTAATCTTCTCTAAGGCTTTTTTAATGGGAATAATCTCTCCGTTTTCAATGGCTACTACAAAGGCATCAGGAAACTTTTGTTTAACAACCTTGCAGTATTCCAGTGCTTCAGGGTACGATTGCGAACCACCAACCAAGTATTTGTAAACTCCATTAACCACAAGAGTGTCAATATTATTTATGCCATCAAACTGAGTTCCTTTACTGTTCATTGGGGTTTGTGATGAGGCTATTTGAACCTTAAACTCTATTGTATTTACTTTTGCCATTGTTGTCGATTCATTCTCTATATTTTCTGGTTTTGATGGGTCGGGCTTTACAGTTTTCTGGTTTGACTCTACAATTGCGTCAACTTTTTGCTTGTAGGCTTTAATGGCTCTGTAAATTGATGAAGCAATAAGTTCTTGCCCTTCATTTGAATTCAAAAACACCTCCTCTCTTGGATTGCTAAGGTAGCCAACCTCCACAAGAACACTTGGCATTGATGTTTTCCAAAGCACAAGAAAGCCTGCCTGCCTAACACCTCTATCGGGACGCTTAGCACGTTCCTTTAAATCACCTTGGATAATTGAGGCAAAATCGAGGCTTTGCTCTAGGAAAGCATTTTGGAGCATGGTAAAAATTATGAACGATTCGGCGGAGTTAGGGTCATAACCTTCGTATTTTTCGTGGTATTCATCCTCATAGGTAATAACAGCATTCTCGCGCATCGCTACATCAAGGTTCTCGTTGCTCTTATGCAACCCCATAACGTAGGTTTCGGTTCCGGTAACACCCTTATTGGGTGCAGCATTGCAATGGATTGATATAAACAAATCGGCGCTTTCACGGTTAGCAATTCTGCTACGTTCGTCTAGGGGTATAAAGGTATCATCGGTTCGGGTGTAAATCACTTTCACGCCCGGGAGGTTCTGGTCTATGAGGTCACCAACCCTTTTTGCAATGGATAGGGTAATATCCTTTTCCATACTGATTTTGCCAACTGTTCCAGGATCCTTACCTCCATGACCAGCATCGATAACAATCTTTGATACACTGTATGCGCTTAGGTGCTGCGATTTAATTGTATTGGCTGAAAAAAGTGATATGATTAGTAATGCCAAATAAAAGTTAAATGTTGATAAAAATTTATATTCCCGCCTCATACCCCTTGCGTATTCTTTTATTTTTTTAAGTAGTTTTGAGCTCAATTTGTTCACAAAAATAGGATTAAAGTTGAGATTTAGGTTTACTTTATTGCTTTTACTTATAAACCAGTTGGCATTACTTGCTAACAGGTTTGACTCTGTGGCCTTACAACAGATGTTGGCTTACGCCAAACCCGATACCGTTTCAACTCCCGATAGTGCTAAGAACAAAAAAAGTGCCATCGACGATCCAGTAATTACCAACGCCGACGATTCAATTGTATACTCCCTCGATGGGAAAATTGCATATCTGTATGGTAATGGTGTGGTTACCTATCAAAATCTAGAGCTGAAGGCTAACTACATTGAGTTTGACATGGAAACCAAGCAGGTTTATGCAAGCGGATTACCTGATAGTACCGGAAAAATTAACGGTAAACCAAAGTTTAAGGAGGGAAGCCAGTCGTTTGAAATGGAAAAGATTTACTACAACTTTGATACACGTAGGGCTAAAATTATAGGTGTGGTAACTGAACAGTCAGGCGGCTTCATGCATAGTGCGGTTACAAAAAAGATGGAGGACGATGTGGTTAACCTTCAGGGTGGCAAGTATACCACCTGCGATTTAGACCATCCTCACTTTTACATTGCAATTACAAAGGGTAAGATGATACCCGATAAGAAGATTGTTGCTGGTCCTGCATACCTTGTCATTGAGGATGTACCTTTTCCCCTCATTATTCCGTTTGGTTTTTTCCCTAATACCCGTAAACGCGCTGCTGGCGTTTTAATACCCGAATACGGTGAGGAGAATAACAGAGGACTATTTCTTAGGAATGGTGGATTTTACTTCGGCATGGGCGATTACATGGACCAACGTTTAACTTTTGATGTATACTCAAGGGGGTCGTGGGGTGTACGAGGGCAAACATCATATAAACTCAGGTATAAGTTTTCAGGATCGTTAAATTTAGAATATTCTACTATTGTAACAAGCGATAAAGGTTTACCCGATTACAGTAAACAGAACTCCTACTGGATTCGTTGGTCACATAATCAGGACCCAAAAGCTTCGCCAAATTCAACTTTTCAGGCAAATGTAAACTTTGGTTCATCGAACTATAACAGGTATAATGCCCGTAGTATAAATACTGCGCTCTCAAATACGTTTAACTCAAGTATTTCGTATTCAAAAACCTGGCCTGGCTCCCCATTTAGCTTATCAACTTCGTTGACACACTCTCAAAACACAATAAATAAATCGGTTGACTTGAATTTTCCGAGGGTGGCTTTTAATATGAGCAGGATTTACCCTTTTAAACGGAAAAATGCAATTGGGGTGCCTAAATGGTACGAGAAGGTTGGGGTTAGCCTAAATACTAGCCTGGAAAACAGGGTTCAGGTTAAAGAAGATAATCTATTTAAACGTACAGTATTCGATAGTCTGCAAAATGGTATGAAACATTCAATTCCTGTTTCTACCTCTTTCAACCTTTTAAAGTTTATAACTGTTAGTCCCGGAGTTAACTACAACGAGTTTTGGTACTTGCAAACAATTGAAAAGAATTGGAATGCTGATTCTAACAGGGTTGAGATTGATACACTGCGTGGATTTAAAAGGGGTTATGAGTACAGCACATCAGTTTCAATGAGCACCAAGGTTTACGGAATGTTTCAGTTCTCAAAGAAATCAAAAGTACAAGCAATAAGGCATGTGATTACCCCTTCGGTTTCCTTAGGCTATCGTCCCGATTTTTCTGATCCCAAATACGGTTTTTATAGGACAGTTCAATCCGATTCCACTGGTAAAACAACCAGGTATTCAATTTTTGAGAAAGGTATATATGGGGGACCAGGTGGAGGCAAATCGGGGGTAGTTTCTTTCGCACTTTCAAACCTGCTGGAAATGAAGGTTAAATCGGCAAACGATACGGTTAACCCGGTTAAAAAAGTAAAAATTATTGATGGATTGTCAATGAACGCCTCATATAACCTTTTAGCCGATTCTTTGAACTGGTCTGAGGTGTCGGTTAGCGGTAGAACAGGCCTGTTTGATGGGAAGGTAAACATCAACTATTCTGGCGGTTTTAACCTGTATGCCATAAATGAGCAAGGGCGAATTTACAATAGGTATGAATGGAACGAGAGCGGTAAGCTGGCAAGGTTTACCAGAGGGAATATTGGTGTCGATTTCTCATTGAATAGCAAAAAGGAAGGGCAGGCCAATTCGTCCACGGCAGGAAGAATGAGGGGAGCGGGTGAAATACCTCCGGGAACGGCTCCCGATGGCTCAAACTTTGGCGAATCGCTTGGAACAATGTACGGACTTGATTATGTCGATTTCTCGGTTCCCTGGAATGTGAGGTTTAGCTACAACCTAAGCTATAGTAAACCTGCATTGCAGTCATCGTTAGTGCAAACTTTAAGCTTTTCAGGAAGCATTAGCCTTACTCCAAAACTGAAGATTGGTTTTAACTCAGGCTACGACTTCAAAAACAAAAAGCTTACAACCACTTCGCTTAACTTTTATCGCGACTTGCATTGCTGGGAAATGCGCTTAACTGTAATTCCCATTGGCTACTATAAGAGTTTTAGTTTCCAGATAAACGTAAAGTCGTCAATTCTACAAGATCTTAAGTTTACCAAGCGCGATCACTATCTCGATAACCAATAACCAAACCAAAATAACCATGGAAAAGAAAATAATTTGTACCGAAAAGGCACCTAAGGCTGTAGGGCCTTATAGCCAGGCTGTTGAAGCAAACGGTTTCTTGTTCATTTCAGGACAAATACCAATTGATCCCTCCACGGGAAAGGTGGTTGAGGGTGGTATTAAAGAGCAAACCGAACAGGTTCTTAAAAATATTGGAGCTATCCTGAAAGAGGCAGGTTTGGACTACAGGAATGTTGTTAAAACAACCTGTTTACTCAGCGATATGGATAACTTTGCCGCCATGAACGAGGTTTACGCACGCTATTTTACTTCTGAAATGCCAGCGAGGGCCGCTTACGGAGTTGTTCGATTACCTTTAGGGGTAATGGTTGAAATTGAGTGCATTGCTGTTTGTTAATTCTGAAACCAGCTAATAAAAAAAAGAAGGCTGCCAGTTGGCAGTCTTCTTTGGTTATAGCAATAAATAGATTATTCAGAAACAACCTCGAATTCAATGCTAACCTTAACCTCGCGATGAAGCTTAATTTCGGCCTTATAGGTACCAACCTCTTTAACCTGATCTTCAGAAAGCGTAATGCTCTTACGATCAATCTCAAAGCCTTTTTCAGCGAGAGCCTCAGCGATTTGGATGTTGTTAACCGATCCAAAAATCTTGCCGGTTGAACTTGTTTTAGCACCAATGGTAAGCTTAACGCCTTCAAGTTTCTTGGCAAGCTGTTTGGCTTCAGCTTTAATCTTAGCTTCCTTGTGGGCTTGCTGTTTAATATTTTCTGCGATTACCTTTTTTGCCGATTCGGTAGCAGTTATAGCCATTCCTTTTGGAATCAGGTAGTTGCGGGCGTAACCGTTACGTACGGTAACCACGTCATTTTTATTACCCAAATTGGGAACATCCTGAAGTAGTATGATTTCCATATGTTTATCCTCCTACCTGTTACTTTAATAAATCGGTTACAAATGGGAGCAGAGCCAAGTGGCGTGCTCTCTTAACGGCAGTAGCTACCTTGCGCTGATACTTCTGTGAGGTTCCGGTAATACGACGAGGTAGAATTTTACCCTGCTCGTTTAAGAACTTCTTGAGGAACTCAGCATCTTTGTAATCGATGTACTTGATGTTGTTCTTGCGGAAACGGCAGTACTTTTTCTTTTTAATCTCAACGCTAGGCGGTGTGAGATATCTGATTTCTGATTGATTCTGGCTCATTGTTTAACCCTCCATAGTTTTAGGTTCAACCTTGGCATTGCGTCTTTTCTGAGCAAACTCAACATGATGCTTATCCATCTTCACGGTCAGGAAGCGGATAATACGCTCATCGCGACGGTACTGGGTTTCCAGCTTATCAATCAATGCACCATCGGCTTTAAACTCAATGAGGTGGTAAAAACCGGTGGTTTTTTTCTGAATGGGGTAGGCCAACTTTCTTAATCCCCAACTCTCTTCATGGACAATTTCACCCCCATTCTCGGTGATGAAATCCCTGAACTTGGTAACCGTTTCCTTCATCTGGGCCTCAGACAAAACGGGAGTTGCAATGAAAACGGTTTCGTACTGATTCAACATAGTTTATTGATTTTATTTAAATTAGCGCGCAAATTTAAGTCATTTACCCATAATTGCAAAACATTTTTTTTCATTATCATGAAAAAAAACGAAAAATTAACCTGCCATTGCAACGGAGTAAGTAAAAAGTCTATTGTTCATGCAATACAAAAAGGCGGGGCAGTTGACATTGCCGATGTACAAAGATTTACTCTGGCTGCTACGGGATGTAGGAGGTGTTTTTCGCAGGTTGAGGTAATAGTTAACTCAGAGATAGAAAGGTTAAAATTAGTAGGATTTCAGCTTAAAATCGATTTCAAGGATAATGCTTAATTGCTTTGCTCGCTATTTATTTGGACAGCAAGTCATGAATTCTTGTAAAAAGAATGGCTTTGTTTTGCCTGTTCGATCGCTGGAGCGCTACCGATGCATTATATATTAGCTGAAGAATAGCCTCCTTATTGTTACAGGGCAGGTAGTAGCTCAGTTCGTCGTCAATTTTTTGCTGTTTCAAAAAAAGCTCAATTTCCTTTGCGCTGAATAAAGAACCCTGGTTAAATGGGTTGATGTAAAAGAGAATGCTATGTTTTTCCTCGGCAGGCTCATCGGTGGTTTTCTGGTAATACCTGTCTTTAAAACCTAGAACAAAATTGTGGGGTAAGCTAACGCAGTATATTGGTAAGCCAAGTTTTTGCGCAATAATCGCATAGAAGAGAGATAGTATAATTGGCCCGCCCTGTTTCGTCTCTATTAGGGTGTTAATAAAATAGTTTTTGGGAGCAAAGTAGTTTGAGGTATCGGGTTTATAGCCATGTAATGTGAAAATAACGTGGTTGATGATTTTTACTTTCTCAAGTGCAGTAAGGCTACTGTTAAGTTCTAGCCAAATATCGCGCCTGATCTTTTCCAATTCCTCGTGAATGGGAGAGGGGTTAAGTTCGGGGTATTGGATTTTAGCTACAAGGATTGTCCCTTGGAGTAAGTCCATTTCTTGCGACTGTGCCCATTTTTGAAATTCCCCTGCCAGGTAGTTGTACTGAATGGAGTCAATGATGTTCTCAATCCTGCTTTGCAGTAAAGGGTCAGTTGATTTTTCCCATACGTTCTCCAGAACAGGAATAACCTCATTTCCCTCCATGATGATTTTTTCTGATACCGTGTTAAACACATTGGTATCAGGATCATCCAGGAGGGAAATGAGCGATTTTATGTACTTGGCATCCAATATGCTCTACTCTAACGTTGCTAGTTTGTCCAGTGTTTTCTCAATTAGTGAATTGATATATGGCTTGTAATCCTTTGTGGCATCTTTGATAACACGATTTGCAATAATTGTGCAAATGGTAACAGCATCGTGGCCAAGCAAGAGCGATAAGCCGTTTATGGCTGAACTTTCCATCTCAAAGTTGGTTATTTTCCTCCCCTTATAGTTAAAATCAACTATTTTATCGTTCAGCTTAGGATCCGCTAAAGGTAAACGGAGAACGCGCCCCTGCGGGCCATAGAACCCTGGCGCTGAAATTGTTACTCCGGGGATGGTGAAATCAGAGAAAAGCTTTACCAGCTTTGGCGACGACTTACAGAAATAAGGCTTAGCGCACTGTGGGTTCCAACTAGTATGCTTTAGGAATGCTTCTTCCATTTCAAGATCGCTAATATCGTTACGATTGGCATAGAAGTTAAGCAAACCATCAAAACCTACGCTAATTTCAGTCATCACAAAACTTCCCAAATCAATTTCCGGTTGTAAGGCACCCGATGTGCCAAGCCGAACAAGGGTTAACTTTTTCTTATCAGCCTTTTCGGTTCTGGTTTTAAGGTCAATGTTAACCAGCGCATCAAGTTCATTCACCACTATATCGATATTGTCGGTTCCAATACCGGTGGAAAGAACTGTGACGCGTTTACCCTTATATGTTCCTGTAACTGTTTTAAATTCACGGTTCGAAACGGAAATCTCCTTGGTATCAAAGAAATTTGCAACGGTATCAACCCTACCCGGATCACCAACCAAAATCACCTTATCGGCCAGGTTTTCGGGTTTTAAGTGTAGATGGAAAATACTTCCATCGGGATTGATAATAAGTTCAGATGATTCTATAACTCTCATGATTCTTGTATTTTTATTTTGCAATTATAGCAAAGGTTTAGTTTAAATCAACATTATTTAAAAAGTTTTAGCTTGGGCAGTTGGTTTTATTGGTAAATTTGCAAAAAAAATATTCAGCCATGATTCAGCGAATTCAAAGCCTTTTCCTGCTTGCTTCTGTAATTCTTCTTTCCATTTTAATGTACAATCCATTTGCATCATTTATTGTTGAACCCCAAATGGCAAAATACACTTTAGGGGTGTTTGGATTATCGGTGGTTGATGGTTCAACGGTTGAAAAGGTCCAAAGTATCTGGTTTTTGCTAGGTTTTATTATAGCTGTATTGCTCATTAGTTTTGTAACAATATTCTTGTACCACAGGCGGCTACTTCAGATTCGTCTTTGTGTTTTAACTATTGTGATGTTGGTTGGTCTCCAGGGAGTGATGTATTATGTTGTATATGCATACGGTGAAAACTTGAACTCCAAACCTAGCTATAACCTTGTTTTCATATTTCCGCTCATAGCAGCCATATTGAATTTTCTTGCATTAAGAGCAATTGCACGCGACGAGGCGCTTATTCGCTCCCTTGATAGGTTACGCTAGTTCTTGTAAATATATAAAGGTATATTCCTGCAAGGGTTGCACCCACAGCGCTTATCATAAAAACAATACCTGATCCTGCCATAACCCATATTAAACCTGCTAAACTGCTTGCCAGCAGGGTGGCAATGCTTTGTAAGCTATTGTAAAGGCCTATTCCTGTTGCTGTTTTGGTTTTAGGCAGATTATTTGCCAACCAAGCTTTTAATACTCCTTCGGTTGATGCAGCATAAAGTGAGTAAAGGCCAAAAAGCAGGATAAACACACTCCATTTTGATACTAAGGCAAAGCCTAAGTAGGTGATTGCAAATATGGCTATTCCAAAAATCACCATCCTTTTCATGCCCAGTTTGTCCGAAAGCCATCCCATAGGGTAGGAAAGTAAGGCGTATGCAAGGTTGTAGAAGATATACAAGCCAATTACCAAGGTGTCCGATGCTCCTTCTTCTTTTACTTTTAGTAAAAGGAATGCATCGGAACTATTGATTAGGGTAAAAAAGATAAGCCCAACAACAATGTGCCTATAGTTTACAGGCGATTGTCTCCAATACCCAAGAAATGAAAAGGGCGATGCACCATTTTGGGGTTTAGCAGTTCCCTGTGACCTGTTTTTCTCTTTTAAAAGAAGTGTTAGCAAAACCGCTGCGAGACCTGGTATTATAGTGATAAGAAAAATAATGGAGTAATCACCGGGGAACAGCCAAAGCAAAAGCAAAGCAATGGCAGGGCCAACTGCCGCCCCAAGTGTGTCCATACCTCTGTGAAAACCAAATACCTTCCCTCGTGTTTCAGGGGTTGATTCATCGCTCAGTAGAGCGTCGCGAGCGCTGGTTCTAAGCCCTTTACCAATGCGGTCAGTAGTCCGAGCTACGAAAATCCATATAGGCCATTTACTGATGGCCATTGCAGGCTTAGATAGAGCACTTAAAAGATAACCCCACCTAATGAAAATCACTCGTTTCCCCAACCTGTCCGATAGCTCCCCAAAGTAACCCTTGCTTAATCCGGCGGTTGCTTCAGCAATTCCTTCAAGGATTCCGATTAGCAATGCAGTAAATCCTATCGATTTTAAGTAGATAGGCATTACAGGATAAAGCATCTCACTTGCAATATCGGTAAAAAAGCTAACCAGAGAGAGGGTGATGATAGTCTTTGAAAAAATGCGTCTCATTAATTAAACTTTATACTTAATTTGATGTCATAGGGTTACAAATTACTGTTAAAACCTTTAAGTTTTCTTTTAGGTTTTTAATAAATGTGTAATTTTGGGTTGAATTCTAGAAACAAACCTACATTAAATTTTAAAAAGTTATGACAATTAAAAAAAGTATCGTATTAACGTTTTCAATGCTTGTTTTAGCAAGTATTCAGGTTCTTGGTCAAGGATGGAATACTCCTGTACCGGTTGATCCAAACGTACGCTATGGTAAGTTGGAAAATGGTCTTACTTACTATGTACGCAAAAACACAGAACCCAAGCAGCGTGCTGAGTTCTACATTGCCCAAAACGTAGGAGCAATCCTGGAGGAGGATAGCCAAAACGGATTAGCCCACTTCCTGGAGCATATGGCTTTCAATGGAACTAAGAACTTCCCGGGCAAGGGTATCATCAACTACTTTGAGACCGTTGGGGTGAAATTTGGGTTTAACATCAACGCTTTCACCTCAGTAGATGAAACAGTTTATAACCTATCCGATGTTCCAACTACCCGCGAGGGTATTATTGATAGCGCTTTACTGGTTCTACATGATTGGTCGCACTTTATTTCGCTTCTTCCCGAGGAGATTGAATCAGAGCGAGGTGTAATCCGCGAGGAGTGGCGTACAGGCCGTAACGCTGAGCGCAGAATGTATAAACAGCTCATGCCTGTTATGTACAAGGGATCTAAGTATGCTGAGCGTGATGTAATAGGCGATATCAATGTTATCAACAACTTTAAGCATCAAGAACTGGTTGACTACTACAATAAATGGTATCGTCCCGATTTACAATCGATTGTAGTGGTTGGTGATATTGATGTTGATCAGGTTGAGGCCAAGATTAAATCGTTATTTGCTGATATTCCAGCTCCGGTTAATCCTGCACCCCGTCCTTTCTATGAACTTCCCGACAACGATGAGCCCCTTGTAGGTGTTGCTACCGATCCGGAGGCTCGCAATGCCATCATGTACCTATACTTTAAGGCGCCGGCAACACCTAAGGATGCTAAAAACTTGGGTTATCTCCGTACCGATATGGTAAATGAGCTCATCTCGTCGATGATTTCATCACGATTAAACGAACTTGTTCAGAAACCTAATCCTCCCTTTGTGTTTGCTGCATCGGGTTACGTCAATCTGGTTAGAACCAAGGATGCTCTTGCATTTTATGCAGCCCTTCGCCCCGATAACATGATTGATGGTGTTAAGGGACTTATTCGTGAGTCAGAACGCGTAAAACAATATGGATTCAATGCTACAGAGCTCGATAGGGCAAAATCCGATTACTTACGCTCACTTGAGAATCAACTCAAGGAAAAGGACAAACAAAAGAACGAGAAGTACGTTTGGGAATGTGTTGATCATTTCCTGAAAGGCGAACCCATGCCAGGTATCGAGTTTGAATACATGTTAGCCTCACAAATAATGCCTACCATTAAGATTGAAGAGATAAATGCGGTTGCCAAACAGCTCGTTACGGATAAAAACGTCATTCTAACCCTTATGGCTCCCCAAAAGGATGGCATCACTGTTCCAAGTCAAGAACAACTGCTAGTCGCACTGAAGGAAGTAAAGGCCGAAAATATTGAGGCTTACGTTGATAAGGTAATAACCAAGCCATTGGTTGAAAAAATTGAAAAGCCCGGTAAGGTTAAGAAGGAAAATGCAAAGAATGTATTCGGCACTACCGAATGGATTCTCTCCAATGGTGTAAAGGTGATTGTTAAACAAACCGATTTCAAGGAAGACCAGGTTGTTGTTGATGCTTTCAGTGCAGGTGGGGTTTCGCTTGCATCCATCGATGAGCTACCCTCGGCTAGCATGGCTACCCAAATTGTTACCAATGCCGGTGTGGGCGAATTTACCAGCACTGACCTTGAAAAGATGCTTGCTGGCAAGATGGTTAATGTACGTCCGGTTATTGCCGAGAGCTATGAGGGTTTTAGCGGTGAAGCATCGCCTAAGGATTTTGAAACCTTACTACAGCTCATCTACTTGTACATGACAGCACCACGTGCCGATGAGGAAAACTTCAATACCTATATGGGTAGAATGAAGGCTTTCATGGCCAATGCCTCGTCCGACCCACGCATGGCCTTCCGCGATAGCATTACCGTTGCCCTGGCAAATCACAACCCCAGGGTTATGCCAATGAACCTTGATTACCTAAACAAGGTTGACTATAACAAGAGCATCAACTTCTATAAGAATCGCTTTGCCGATGCTTCCGATTTCACTTTCATCTTTACCGGAAATGTTAGCCCAGTTGAGATTAAGCCTTTGGTTGAAAAATACCTGGGTGCATTGCCCACCGTTAAGCGTAAGGATGTTGCCAAGGATAATGGTGTAAGACCTCCTAAAGGCAAGGTTCAGAATTACTTTACAAAGCCAATGCAAACCACCAAGTCGTCAGTATTTGTTGGGTTTACCGGTGAGGTTGAGTATAACGTGATGAACGATATACTTGCCGACTACCTCACATCCATATTACGCAATCGTTACCTTGAGGAAATTCGTGAAAAAGAAGGTGGTACTTATGGTGTTGGAGTTAGGGTATCGCTTCGTAAATTCCCTGTAAACTCCTTTGTGGTTCAGATCCAGTTCGATACCGATCCTAAGCTTCGCGATAAGCTAATTGGTATTGTTTACTCTGAGATTGAAAAGATTAAGACCAATGGACCATTGGCCGATGATCTGAACAAGAGCAAGGAGTTCATGCTCAAGGAATACGAGCAAAACCAGCGCGAAAACTCTTACTGGACTAATGTGATTAGGGCAAAATACGAGGATGGCCTTGATTTTGACTCAAAGTATGTGGAGATGGTAAAGGCTGTTGATGTGAATGCCATTAAGGAATTTGCCAATAAGATTTTTGGACAGGGTAATGTTGTTGAGGTAGTAATGACTTCCGAAGAACAGAAATAGCATTAGGTTTTTCAATACAAAGGGGTATCCGTAATGGGTACCCCTTTTTTGTTGATAGGAAAGTTTTTCCTATCATTGTACAAACATCGTTGTTATGAGAACTCTACTATCCCTGGTGCTAACTATTATATGCAGTATTGATTTTGCTCAATACGATAGCACCCTACGCTTAATTTTTATTGGTGATGTAATGGGCCATGCTCCTCAAATCCAATCGGCATATGATAGCTCAACCGGGCGATACGATTACACCGACGTTTTTTCTGAATTAAAAGGCTTGCTCACTAGTGCCGATTATTCCATTGCCAACCTCGAGGTAACTTTAGGAGGAGAACCCTATACCGGTTACCCTCAGTTTAGCTCACCCGATGAACTTGTCGATGGTTTAATGGCGGCAGGCGTTAATGTTTTGGTTACTGCCAATAACCATTCCGTTGATAGGGGAGGGGATGGTATAAGGAGAACCATTGATGTTCTTGCGGCCAAAAACTTACTTTTTACAGGGACATTCCTCGATTCAACTGACAAGTCAATTCGAAATCCTATTGTTCTAAATAAAAATGGGGTAAAACTTGCCTTGCTTAACTATACCTATGGAACCAATGGAATTCCAGTCCCAAGCCCATACTTGGTCAATTTGATTGATACAGTTAGCATGGCAAATGATATTGCTAGGGCACAAGCTCTAGGAGTGGACGATATTGTTGTGTTTATTCACTGGGGCAATGAGTACGAACGTTTACCCAACATGCAGCAGAAACGATTAGCTGGTTGGCTGCATGGGAAAGGGGTGCGTATTATTATTGGTTCGCACCCCCATGTTGTTCAGCCCGCTGAGTTTAACCGTTTCGAGAACGATTTTAGGCTGGTTGTTTACTCGCTTGGCAACTTTGTTTCCAACCAGCGTCGAAGGTACTGCGATGGAGGTTTAGTTGTTCTTGTTGATTTAATGAAGCAAAATGGAAAGCTAGAAGTAAGTGGTGTGGGATACATTCCGGTTTGGGTTGATACATATTTTTCAAAGGGAAAGCGCAAGTATAAGGTTTTCCCTGTGGGGATGTATGAGGGCAAAAGCAATCAGTTCCTTTCAGCAGCAAGCGACTCCGCTTTCAAGGTTTTTGTTGATGATACTCGTAGTTTGCTGAACGCCAACAATATAAATTTCCCCGAAGTAAAGCTAGTAAATGGCGAATGGGTGGTGCCTTTGCTTAGTCGTTAAGCAAATCCCTAACAACCACTGAGGCGATCATGCAACCAAAGAGTGGCGGCATGTACGAAATGGTTCCAATGGTAGTTTTCTTATTGGGTTCACCCTCGCAGGGCCTTGTGGCATTCTCGGGAACTTCCTCGGGCGAATAAACAACCTTAACCCCCTGCCGTATTCCCAAGCGGTGTAGCCGTTTTCTTAGGATTCTGGCAAGTGGGCATCCATGCGATTCTGAAATATCGGAAATCCTTACCATTGTTGGGTCGAGTTTTCCTCCGCTCCCCATTGAACTCACCACTCGCTGTCCAAACCGAAGGGCATCGTGAATAAGAAAAACCTTAGGCGAAAGAGTGTCAATAGCATCTACTACGTAATCGTATTTATGGCTTAGCAGTGCAGTAAGCCGTTCGTCCCTCAGGTACTCCTGAATTACGGTTAGCTTTAGGTTTGGGTTTATGTCCAGTAACCGTTTCCCAATATACTCTGCTTTTGGTTGGCCAACACTACTGTGAAGTGCCGGCAATTGGCGATTAATGTTTGATTCGTGGATAGTATCGCCATCAGCAATGGTTAGTGCACCAATTCCTGCACGGCAGATTTGTTCGGCTGCGTATGCGCCTACTCCGCCAAGCCCAATAATTAGCACATGCTTTTGCGATAACTTTTCAACGGCCTTGCCGCCAAGTAATAGTTTAGTTCGTTCAATCCAGGTGGGAACCATATCATATTTTTTGCTCAGCAAAGGTCGTAATCAGTATCATTAAATCCAATAACCTTTACTTGCTTTTATCGGAAAGGGTGATCCCAAAAAATGTTAACAGGTTTTGGTTTGTAACACTAACAAGTTCCTCTATGGTGGAGTCAAGAATATCGGCGGCTGCGTCGTAAACCTCATAAATGGGTATCTCGGTATCGTCAGTTTCAAGGAATAGTTTATTTCTTGGAACAAGCGTTAAAGCCTCTGCTAACTCTGGTGTAGCATGTATGAGAGCGGTTCCAAATGAGAGGTAGAATCCATTGTCAACAAGCTGTTTGGCTACATCGGCTTTGGCTCTAAAGCCATGTATGGCCTTAGGTAGTCCCCTATATTTTGATTTTGATAGAATTGCTATTAGCTCAGTCCAGCATCTAACACAGTGAATTATTATTGGCTTTTTAGATTCGTTGGCAGTTTCAAGAATTTTCTCAAAAATATCGATTTGATTCTTTAAAGGAGCGCCTTTTAGCCTATCTAACCCTATTTCCCCTATTCCAATAAAATCAGGTTGCTTAGCCAGCTCATTTAGCTTGCCAAGCCATTGGCTAATCTCACTGCTTTCGGTTTTCCAGGGGTGTAAACCAATTGTTTTGTAGTGCGATGAACTATAAAGGTTAAAACTATCAACATCGTAAGGCACAACACAAATGCTATTGCTGTTGAATTGAGGTTTATGTGTGTGAAAGTTAACCAGCTTCATTGTTAAATTCTTTAGGTGATTTTGAACTAAGTTAACCAAGTATTCGGAATCCTATAATATCAAATGACTGTTGAATATCTTTAACCTGAACATTTTCTACATTTGAATGAGCAGGTCCCTGGTTACACAGAAAAACCAGTTGCTCAAGCTGGCTGTTTGTTCCGCTTGCTTCAATGTAAACATCGCCATTGGGCAAGTTCCTCACAAAACCATTCACACCAATTTCATTAGCATGGCGCATTACAAAGTATCTAAAACCAACACCCTGAACCTTTCCCTTTACCGTTATTGCAATGGTTTTCATTCTATGAAAAAAATGATATATTTACCAAAGTTATTGAATAAGAACGAAAAAGCAAATGATACTAGATTACTTTTTGCTTGTATTATCGATTACGCTAATACTGCTGGGGCTTGTAGGGTGTATTTTACCTGTAATTCCAGGGCCGCCGCTAGCGTGGCTGGGGCTGCTGCTGGCAAAGTTTACATCGTTTTGCTCTGTGGACTGGATCACCATTATGGTTATGGCAGGAGTAACTCTAATTGTAACCCTGCTCGATTACTTGTTCCCTGCCTGGATAGCCAAAAAAATGGGTGGAAGTAATTGGGGCGCCTGGGGTACAATCATTGGCCTACTTGTTGGGGTAGTATTTTTAGGGCCACTTGGAGCCGTTGTTGGACCTTTTGTAGGAGCGCTTGTTGGCGAGATGCTAAGGAAACAACCCCAAAATAATACCAAAAATAATCCCTGGCTTTCGGCAGTAGGATCATTTCTTGGATTTATGTTAGGAGTAGGTGTAAAGCTAATTACAGTAGGTGTAATAATCTACTTTTTAATAGTTAGCTTTTAATCTTTAGGATTTAGTATCGGGCTCCTCCTCTTTACCCTTGCTTGCTTGGGGTTGATCGGTTTTTCGGAATGCGCTATTAACCTTAATATTCCGACCCTTAACCTGAGTGTCGTTAAGTTCTTTTATGGCTTTCTGAGCCGATTCCTCATTATCGAACTCAACAAAACCGTAGCCTTTCGATTTTCCGGTAGCACGATCGGTAATGATTTTTGCTGAAACCACATTTCCAAAAGGCGAGCAAAGTTCCTTTAATTCATCGGCGGTCATTGTATACGCGATGTTTCCAATATAAATCATCATAATGGCAGAAGTTTAAAAATCCAAATAAATTTAGGAGTTAGTATTAAAAAATGCAAAAAAAAAGCAGCTTTTTTTAAAGCTGCTTTTAAAAATGCGGGTAGGTTGCTATTGTCCTAATGTGGCAACCATTACTGCTTTTATAGTGTGTACGCGGTTTTCAGCTTCGTCAAAAACAATTGAAGCATCCGATTCAAAAACGTCCTCGGTAACCTCCATGGCTTCCAACCCAAACTTTTTGTAGATCTCTTCACCGATTACTGTTTCGCGGTTATGGAACGCTGGTAAGCAGTGCATGAACTTGCAGTTTGGATTGCCTGTCAATTCCATTGCCTTACGGTTAACCTGATAGGGTTTAAGAAGTTTTATTCGTTCCTCCCAAACTGAATCGGGTTCGCCCATCGATACCCATACGTCGGTATACAGGAAGTCGCAGCCCTTAACTCCTTCTTCAATACTCTCAGTTAAAGTTATTTTAGCACCAGTGGTTTTGGCAATCTCTTGGCATGTTTTAACAAGTTCCTCGTTAGGCCAGCAAGCCTTTGGTGCGCAAGCCCTGAAATCCATACCCATTTTGGCAGCGCCAACCATCAGTGAGTTACCCATATTATTGCGAGCATCGCCAAGGTAGCAGAACTTAACTTCGCTTAATGGTTTTGAGCTGTGCTCGCGCATGGTTAGGAAGTCGGCAAGAATTTGGGTAGGATGGAACTCGTTGGTTAAACCGTTCCAAACAGGTACCCCCGAATACTGGGCAAGCGTTTCAACAATTTCCTGTGAGTATCCACGATACTCAATACCGTCGTACATACGGCCAAGCACGCGTGCGGTATCCTTCATGGATTCCTTTTTACCCATTTGCGAACCCGATGGCCCAATGTAGGTAACATTCGCACCCTGGTCAAATGCGGCAACCTCAAAGGCGCAGCGGGTACGGGTTGAATCCTTTTCAAAAAGGATAACGATGTTTTTACCCTTAAGCCTTTGCTGCTCGGTTCCGGCATACTTTGCCTTTTTTAGGTCAGCTGAAAGGTCGAGCAAGAATTGGATTTCCTTTGGTGTGAAATCGAGCAGCTTTAAAAAGCTGCGGTTACGTAAGTTGAACGACATAGCTTTTAGTTTTTTATGGTTTATAGATTAGTCTTCGTACTCCATTGTAATTTTGGTACCATATGACATATCCTCAAGCTTGGTGGCTTCGGTAATCACGCTCATTTTGCCACCGCGCTTTATAAAGTCCAAACATGCTTTAATTTTTGGAGCCATGTTACCCTCACCAAACATGCCCTGTTCAAGGTATTTCATGGTATCGGCATAGTTGAGGAACTCAAGTTTTTGCTCGTTCGGCTTTTTGTAGTTAAGATACACGAATGGAACATCGGTTAGGATGTAAAATTCATCGGCTTTAATTTCGGCTGCCATAAGCGCCGATGCCAGATCCTTATCAATTACCGCTTCGGCTGGTCTAACGTTCTTCTCCTCGTCAATATAAACCGGTACACCGCCACCGCCCGAGGCTATAACAATAATACCCTGACGAACAAGTTGATCGATTACCTTGATGTTTAGAATCCCTTTGGGCTTAGGTGAGGGAACTACCCTGCGCCAACCGCTTCCTGTATCCTTAACCTCTTCCTTAAATATCCAACCCTTTTCAGCAGCCAGAGCGTCGGCTTGAGCCTTGTCGTAAATACGACCTACACGCTTTGTGGGGTTGGTAAATGCAGGGTCGTCGTGATCAACGATTACCGGTGTTACCAGGCAACAAACTTCACGGTCGATACCATGTTTGCGCAATACATTCCTAAGCATGCGCTCAATCATGTAACCAATCCCCCCCTGCGAATCGGCAACGCATATATCAAGTGGCATCTGAGGAATGCCATAGAGCTGCTCGCCAGCATCGTTTCGCATGAGGATATTTCCAACCTGTGGGCCGTTCCCATGGCTGATTACAAGGTTATACCCTTCCTTTATTAAGTAAACTAGATTCTCAAGGGTATCGGTGGTATTCTGTTCTTGCTCATCGATGGTACCCACCTGATTTCCACGCAAGAGGGCGTTTCCGCCTAATGCTACAACTGCTAATTTGCTCATAAACAGTAAATTAAATTTTTTACTTTGAAGTTACAAAACTAACTATTTTTTGCAATCCTAATAAAAATACCCGTGATGTAAAACAATCACTCAATGGTTTATATATATGTTTAATAACATGTTTGATGGCTGCTCAGGGTTTTACCATAACTATTACGCCCCTCAAACTTTTGCATACCACAAAAACATTTTCTATTTTTATGATTTAATAATTTGAACTAAGGTGTTGATGAACAGAAGTGTAAACCAACTTGTTGGCGTGGCTGTGATTTTATTCTCATTAAGCAGCTGTATATCAAAAAGCCCAAAGGAAATAAGTGAAGGACGAATTGAATACGACATTGAATACGATACATTAACTCTCAGTAGGATAGACAAAAAAATATTGCCCAGCTCACTGGTTGTTCTTTTTTGCAATAACAACACCATTAACACCATCGATGGGCTCTCAGGGGCTATAACAATTTCAATTATTAGCCAACCATCAAAAAAGGAGTTTACTACTTTGCTAAAGGTTTTTAATAAAAAACTTTACCACAGTGAACCATACACCAACGGGCATTACCCCGCGCTTTATGCTCGAATTCCAAAGGTTAATATTGATACTTTGGTTAGAGATTGCGATTATATTGGCTATAAATGCAAAAGCGTAATGGGATACTTTGCCGATAACCCTGATAACAGGTTTGAGATTATTTACACCAAACAAATTGCAATTGACAATCCAAACCTGAATACTCCTTTCGAAAACATTGATGGGGTTATGCTTGGTTTTAACTTGAGGTTCAATAATCTTGAAATGAAGTTCAGGGCACGTAATGTAGCCAAGGAAAATATCAATAATGATGCGTTTAAAATCCCAAAGGATTACAAAAAGGTTGATTTTCAAACCATGACGGATTTAATCTATTTACTTCAGCAGTAAGGTTTCTATTTTTTACAAATACAGGTTAATTTTACATCGTTTTATATTGATTTTGTATTATGGCTAGGAAGGATAAGGGTACCGATGTTGAAGACTCGGACAGTAAGGATGTTACCAACGATTCGCTTTTCAAGGATGAGAGGATTAGGTTTACATTAGGTCTTTTCCTAATCCTTTTGGGCTTTTATATTTTCCTTTCGTTCTTATCATTTCTGTTCACCTGGAAGGTTGATCAAAGCATTGAGTGGGTTTCAATATTCTCATCAACTGAACAAAAGATTGGTAACTGGGGTGGAAAACTTGGCGCTTCGCTTTCGAACCAGTTTATAAATCATTGGTTTGGCATAACAGCCTTGGCATTCCCTTTGATTTTCATGGTTTTGGGTCTTAAACTGCTTAAGTTCATTAGGGGACGTGTTACAAAATTTATTTTTAAGGTTTTGCTGGGGATACTGGTTGGCTCGCTTACTTTAGGTTTTTTATTCAAGGAACTAGGCGGATACCTAGGGAGTGGACTCGGCGGGGCACATGGTTTATTTGTCTCGGAATGGTTATCGACAGTCATAGGTAAGGTTGGTGCAGCCTTTCTGGTTCTAATAGCACTTATTGCCTATATTATATACGTAATGCCTAAATCGCTTTATCACTTTCAGAGTGGCACCTTCTTCCTGTTCAGTTCTTTGAAAAATTTTGTGGTTAAGGGCAAGCAAAAAGAATCTCAATCCGAAAAGCATGGCGAAGATGAAGTAAAGCAGGCGGCAGCGGTAGTTGTTCCTGTTGATATTTCAGATCAAAGGATAAAAGAAAAGGTTGATGATTTTGATGATACTGCTGAGATTGATGACTTTGACGGTGAACTTGACCTGGACATAAAGGATGAATACGATGACAAGGAGACTAAAACTGTAACTGAATCAACAATTGAGGATAATTTTACCATAGAGCGAAACGAGGAGAAAGAGTTAGCCATATCCGATATTAACGAACAGGAACTTTACGATCCCACGCTTGAACTTTCAAACTATCAAAAACCTTTAATTGAGCTACTGGAGGATTACAAGAATACTGAATCGCCAGTAACCAATGAAATGCTGGTTGAAAACAAGAACAAGATTGTAGAAACCCTTTCGCACTATAAAATTCAGATAGATAAGATTAAGGCTACCATTGGCCCAACTGTTACTCTTTACGAGATTGTTCCTGCCCCAGGTGTTAGGATCAGCAAGATTAAAAGTTTAGAGGATGATATTGCGCTTAGCCTTTCGGCATTGGGAATACGAATAATAGCCCCAATTCCCGGAAAGGGAACAATTGGCATTGAGGTGCCCAACCAAAATCCCGAGATTGTGTCAATGCACTCAATTATCAAGTCGCAAAAGTTCCAGGAGTGTAAATACGATTTGGCAATAGCATTGGGTAAAACCATTTCGAACGAGATTTTTATGCTGGATCTTACCAAACTACCCCACCTGCTTGTTGCAGGTGCAACAGGGCAGGGAAAATCAGTAGGTCTTAACGCAATTATCACCTCGTTACTTTACAAGAAGCATCCAGCTGAAATAAAGTTCGTTCTTGTTGACCCCAAGATGGTAGAGCTAACCCTTTACAACAAGCTCGAACGCCATTTCCTGGCCAAGCTGCCCGATTCTCCTGAGGCCATTATTACCGATACCCAAAAGGTTATTTACACCCTGAACTCGCTAAGCGTTGAGATGGAGGATCGGTATAAGCTTCTAAACCTGGCTAAGGTTCGAACAATAAAGGAGTATAATCAGAAGTTTGTGGCTCGCAGGCTCAATCCCAACAATGGCCATAGGTATTTGCCTTACATAGTGGTTATTATTGATGAGTTTGCCGATTTAATTATGACAGCGGGGCGTGAAATTGAGATGCCCCTTGGGCGCCTTGCCCAAAAGGCACGCGCCATAGGTATTCACCTAATCATTGCTACACAACGTCCATCAACCAACATCATTACGGGGGTTATCAAGGCAAACTTCCCAGCACGTATTGCTTTCAGGGTGTCGTCAATGGTCGATTCACGTACCATTCTCGATACGCCAGGTGCAAATAACCTAATAGGCCGCGGCGATATGTTAGTGTCTGCCGGAAGCGATTTGGTTAGGGTGCAATGTGCCTTTGTTGATATCCCTGAAATTGAGAGGATTACCGATTTTATAGGTAACCAGCCCGGATACCCTAATGCCTATGAGCTACCCGAGTATGTTCCTGAGGGTCAGGATGGCCCAGTTGATGTTGACCTGCGCAGGCGCGATGAACTGTTTGAGGATGCCGCTCGCCTAGTTGTGCAAACCCAGTCGGGTTCAACATCCCTTATCCAACGTAAATTTTCCATTGGGTATAACCGTGCCGGACGCATTATGGATCAGCTGGAGGCTGCAGGAATTGTTGGCCCAGCCGACGGTGGCAAACCCCGACAGGTTTTAATTGTTGACGAGGTGTCTTTGGAACGTATTTTGAACACTTTATCCGTAGATTAGTTTCTAATTTTGTATTTTTGCACGAATAAATTCTTTTATCAATGAAACAAATTCTGAGTTTGCTGTTTATTTCATCGTCGCTTACTCTCTTTAGTCAAGAGGTAAACCCCGATGGAATTGTTAGGAGTTTTAGTAACAAAATGCAGGGAATTAAATCGCTTTCCGCAACATTTAGCTTTACACTTGAAAACCTCCAGGAACGCATTACTGATACCCATCAGGGCAAGATACTGGCTAAGGGTAAAATGTTTTACCTCGACCTAATGGGTATGGAAGTATTTTCCGATGGTCAAACCAAATGGCAATACATTAAGGAGGCAAAAGAGGTTACCATTTCAAAGATGAATGTTAAGGAGAATGGCTTTTTGGAAGATCCAATGAAGCTTTTTAAGGATTACGACAAGAACTTCAAGTATAAGTATATAGGGCAGCAGAAATCAAAGAACAGGGTTTTGCATGAGGTTGATTTTTTCCCACGCGACCTGAATTTACCTTACTCATCGGTTAAGTTGCAGTTCGATGCAAACACCCTTGAACCATACCTTATTCGATACCAGGGTAAGGATGGCAATAACTACATCATTCAAATTAAAAACTTCAAATCAAACGTTCCTTTACGTGACGATCGGTTCAAATTTGATGTGGAAAAGCACAAAGGGGTTGAAGTTATTGATATGAGGTAGTTTTCATGAGTTACATGCATCCTATCACAGTCTGGATAACAGGGTTACCCGCTTCAGGAAAAACAACACTAGGGAAAGCACTACAAGGCCTTATTAGCCAGCTTAAAATTCCTGTGGTGCTGCTCGATGGCGATGAGGTTCGAAAGGGGTTATGTAGCGATTTGGGATTCAGCCCGGCCGATAGAACGGAAAACATACGTAGGGTGGCCAATATGGCAGCATTACTTAATTCACAGGGAGTTGTAACCATCTGTTGTTTCGTTTCACCACTGATATCCATGCGCGAAATGGCAAGGTCAATTGTTGGCCCAAAAAACTTCTTTGAGGTATTTACCGATGCCCCAGTAGAGGTTTGTCAGTCGCGTGATATCAAGGGAAACTACAGCAAAGCAATTAATGGTTCGCTTCCAAACTTCACCGGGATATCCGATAGCTACGAGGCGCCTATGAAACCCAGCTTGCGCTTGAATACTGCCGAATTAAGTGAGGGTGAAGCTGCTGACATTCTCTACGACCATTTCCTGCGATGGGTTGATAAATAACAATCATTTCATACTACCCTATGGTGTATCTTTGCCATGCTTATAGGGTGTTGAAAGTGATAGAGGCAATTGGAAGGCTATAGGAATATTGTTTAGGGAAAAACACCAAGTAGGCAAGCATGTAAAGGGCTACCCGATGTAATTTCTCAAGTTGCTAGAATTGAAGTAATTTAACGGATTTTGATATGAGTAATAAAGTGCCAATTAACCACTTACGCGAACTTGAATCGGAAGGAGTGTTTGTTATTCGCGAGGTGGTTTCACAGTTTGAAAACCCTGTGATGCTTTTCAGCGGCGGAAAGGATTCCATAGTGATGTTTCATCTAGCCCGCAAGGCTTTTTATCCCGCAAAGGTTCCCTTCCCCCTAATGCACATCGATACCGGCCATAACTTTCAGGAAACACTCGATTTTCGGGATTGGTTGGTGCAGGAAACCGGAGTGCAGCTAATTGTAAGATACGTGCAGGACTCCATTGATAAGGGTAGGGTAGTAGAGGAAACCGGTTACAATGCCAGCCGAAACAAGTTGCAAACCGTTACCCTGCTCGATGCCATTGAGGAATTAAAAATAGATTGTGCCATGGGAGGTGGTCGTCGCGATGAGGAAAAGGCAAGGGCTAAGGAGCGTTTCTTCTCGCATCGCGATGAGTTTGGTCAGTGGGATCCCAAAAACCAACGCCCTGAGCTCTGGAACCTTTTTAATGGCCGCAAGAATATGGGTGAGCATTTTAGGGTATTCCCAATTAGTAACTGGACCGAGATGGATGTATGGCAATATATACTAATGGAAAATATTGCTTTACCCTCGCTATACTTCTCGCACGAACGTGAGGTTTTTGAGCGCGATGGTGTGCTTTATGCCAAAACTCCCTTCTTAAAGATGAAGGATACCGAAAAAGCCGAAAAACGGATTGTTCGTTTCCGTACCATTGGCGATGCCACTTGCACAGGTGCTATTGAGTCGGTTGCAAGTAGCGTTGAGGATATTATTCGTGAGGTGGCTGCAACGCGAGTAACTGAACGTGGCGGACGTGCTGACGATAAACGCTCCGAGGCAGCTATGGAGGATCGCAAAATTGAAGGTTATTTTTAGTTTTTAAATCATTTTCCAATGGAAGATAAAGTAATTGAACGTTCATACCTAGATATGGAGCTTTTGCGGTTTACTACTGCTGGCAGTGTTGACGATGGCAAAAGCACTCTGATTGGACGACTACTATACGATTCAAAGGCAATCTTTCAGGATCAGCTGGAAGCAATTGAACGGGCAAGTATAAAGAAAGGCGAAGAGTATATCAATCTTGCCTTACTAACCGATGGTCTGCGCGCCGAGCGCGAGCAGGGTATAACCATTGATGTGGCATACCGTTATTTCCATACCCCCAAGCGCAAGTTCATTATTGCCGATACTCCGGGTCACGTACAGTATACCCGCAACATGGTAACCGGTGCCTCAACTGCAAATGCAGCCGTTATCCTGGTTGATGCCCGCCATGGCGTGATTGAACAAACCATCCGTCATGCTTACATTGCCTCGCTTCTCCGTATTCCTCACGTGATAGTATGCGTGAATAAAATGGATTTAGTTGATTTTAAGCAGGATGTTTTTGATAGTATTCAGCAGAAGTTCCATGAATTTGCAACGCATCTCGATTTGCACGATGTCCGATTCATTCCCATTAGCGCTCTTCTGGGCGATAATGTGGTTGATCGTTCCAAGAATATGGATTGGTATCAAGGCCCTACACTGATGTATCTGCTTGAGAACCTGTATATTTCAAATGATTATAATCAGCTCGATGCTCGATTCCCTGTTCAGTATGTTATTCGTCCACAATCCATTGAGTTCCACGATTACAGGGGTTATGCCGGACGTATGGCAAGTGGTACATTTAGGGTTGGTGATAGGGTAAAAGTTTTACCCTCGGGCTTTACCACTACCATCAAGGGTATCGACTTTTGGACTGATCATCTTGATTCAATTACCGCTCCGCAATCCGGAACAATTATTTTGGAGGACGATTTGGACGTATCCAGAGGGTGTATGATTATTCCTGAGGAGAATGGCATTAAGCAGGGGCAGGATGTTGAACTAATGATATGCTGGTTAGGCGATAAACCCATGGTTCCCGGTGGTAAGTATGCCCTGAAGCACACCACTAACGATTTGCGCTGCATGGTCAAGGAGGTGAAGTACAAGGTAAACATCAACACCCTGGAAAAGGATTACAACGACAAATCGGTAGGGATGAATGATATTGCTTGCATTACCATTCGCACAACCAAACCATTGTTTTACGACTCGTACCGCCAGAACCGTGTTACAGGAAGTTTGATACTTATTGATGAAGCCACTAATGTAACAGTAGGTGCCGGAATGATAGTTTAGGCAGTTTACTGTTCTGGAAAACCTCTCTTAAGGCAGCCACGAGCTGCCTTAACTATTTTTGAATGGTCGAATGCCAGCGGGGGAAGATTATCAAGCGGAAACCATTGGGCTTTTGCAGCGTCATCGCCAGCAGTCGGACTAATTTTATCATCGTTTACCACTCCCCAAAAGGCAATGGCAATGTTTCTATCGCGTGGGTCTCTATCAATATCATCGAATGCACCAATCTGTTTTAGCTCAACCCCAGCAATCCCGGTTTCCTCAAATAGCTCACGAGCTGCGGCATCAACTAGTAGTTCCTTAATTTCGGGGAAGCCTCCAGGTAAAGCGAAATGTCCCTTGTAGGGTTCGTTGCCACGTTCAATGAGTAGAAGGTGGGTTGGCTTATAGTTTATATCGACCTTGAAAATTACGGCATCGACCGTGACAAGCATTCGGGGGTACTCGTAGGTATACATGCTAAACTATTCATTATCAGGGTTCTCGTCGTTGTCCGATTTTTTTTGATCACGTTTTCTAAGAGCAACCCAAATTGCAAATGCAATAATGGCAATGGCTATCAAAAGTTGGTGTTTTAGCATACGGTTGAGTTTAGAACGGATTTTGAAAGATACCAAAAATATGTTTTAATGTCAAGCAAAACTATAATTATGCAGACTTGCATAGAGAATGCATTGGAATCAATTGGATTACATTCTTTCAGATTCCTTTCGTTTGGCCCACCAAGCCATTGCCTTCCGTTCCGTTATGGCTTATAGTACTCGCTTAATAATCCTAAGCTTGTGGGTGTATATGCCCAGTTGTGAGTTGTAAATCCCTTGATGGTCAAATTTATCAATTCGAACGTAACCGGAGCTATGTACTATTTCATTGGGATTGATTAGAATACCAACATGGATAATGTGTCCCTCTTCGTTATCGAAGAAAGCAATATCGCCGGGTTGGGCATGGTCGACAAACTCAACAGTTTGGCCGTTTTGAACCTGTTGCCACGCATCGCGTGGGAGGAATACCCCGGCAGTTCTGAAGCAAACCTGAACCAGGCCAGAACAATCGATGCCGAAAATCGATTTGCCGCCCCATAGGTACGGGGTGTTTATAAATGCTTGGGCGGTTTTGATTATATGATCCAAAGGATTAGTGGGCAGAGAGGGAATATTGGCAGTAAGTTCAAAATTTGAGCCGTTTAAGTGGAATTTTTTTCCAGAATATCCGTAAAGAATCGATCCCGGACTAAGTAAATACCTTGAGTTATCATCTACCTTTATGGCCTCGGCCAGTGATGAGAGAACCGAAAAGTTGGTAAGTTCCTTTTCGCTGCTAGTGTCTGCTACAATATCAATTAGCCTGGAGTCCACCCATCCCGGGTAGCTGTCAAGGGTGCTTTCAATTCTATACCATTGCTTAAAATTCTCAAGAATTGTAACCTTTTCGCCAAAAAGTAGTTGGTTAACCATCTCAGTGGTTTCATTGGGTTCCTTGCGAACCGGAACCAAGCTTTTAGCTGCCAATCCCAGCATAATTGCTATTTTTTTTGTAAATATAGCAATTATCAGGTTTTATTCAATAACTATTGTAGCTATTGCCACATGGCAGTTATCCGAGCGGTAAGGTTCTTCCCGTTTACTATTTGTTCCACATCAACCTTTAAGGGTGATTTAAGTGTGATTTCAAGGGTATGCTCAATCCAGCCTGCAATTCGCTCCATTATGAGTTTTTCATCAACATGAAACTTGTCAAGCTGAAGTACTGCTTTTTTATCGGAACTTTCCACCACTTTAATGTCGGCAGGTTGGTAGTAAGTGGAAAATATACTTGATGCTCTACTTAATACAAATTGTGGTGAACTTATCCTAACAAATATTTTGTATATGCCTTTGAGGGCTATATCAGCGCTAAACCTTCCAATTTCACGTGCTGCCTTATTGTAATCGCCATTGTAAAACAAATCGGCTACTTTTTGTGTAGGTATGATTACCGATTCAATTAACGGATACCATGTTGTTGCATAAATAGGTTTTTCAATAATCTCACGCGATGAGCTTGGTAGTGACTTTAGCCATTCCGAGTAGCGGTTAATAAAGTTGGCTTTTACAAAGTCAGGGGTTGCTTTTACTGCTGAACCTTTTATTTCCATGTTTTTTCATTTTACACAATTTTAAACAAACTTTTGATTATTATCAATTTTTTTTGACGTTAATTCTTTGATTGATGATGAATGTATATGGTTATTATTTTCTGCAGGTGTTGAAATGCAAACCCTGAGCATCGATGTTACCCAAACTGCCCGATATTGAGAAGCATTTACAAGCTTCTTGCCTTTCACCTATTTGCAGCAGAGCTAAACCTTTTAGCAGGTACGACTCTGCAGTGCAATAGTTCTGGTTGATTGCTTTATCAAAGTCGACAATTGCTTGTCGGGGTTGGTCGGTTTTTAGGTAGATTTTTCCCCTAAGCAGAATAAGTTCTATGTTATCCGGAGTAAACTTGAGCATTTTGGCTATTGCCAGTAGGGCATCGGTATAGTATCCTGACTCATAAGCATACCTTGCTAGGTTTAAATTTGCTTCGGTGTTGTTGGGGAAATACACAAGGTATTCCTTTAGGGTTTCATACGCCTCGCTATAGCGATCTAATTTACTGAGGATTTTTGCCTTCAACAGCAAGTAATCGGGTTTATTCCCTGACTTGTCAATAGCTTGCTCGATTTGCGTTAACGCTTTTCCGCTTTGATTAAGGTTAAATAGTGCATTGGCCTGCAGTGCCAAGTAAACATAATTCCTTTTGCTCCGATGGTATGCGTTCTCAAAATCTCTTAGTGCAAGTGAAAAGTTTCCGGCATAAAGGTGCGCACGTCCCCGTAACTCAAATAGTTCTGCTTTTGATTTTTTACTTTTTATCCTTTTGTTAAGGAGCTCAATAGCCTCGTCGTAGTTTTGGTTACCGATTAGGTAACGGGCATAGTGAATATCCTTTTCAATTGCGGAATACCATTCTTTGTCCCAGATTTTTTGCCATTCCTTTAAGGAATGCGCAAATGAAAAGTCGTTACTGAGTAGGTAGCTACTTTCAGATTCTCTATATATTGACTGTAAATTCTGACGAGTCCATTCAATACAGTTTACAGTATCGCCCATGAGGCAATATGTTCTTGCCAGTTGATACGATGCAATGCCTGAGCGTTGTTGTTCAGCCTGTAAAAAGGCCTCAATGGCCTCATTATACCGATTGGCTTGCAAAAGGGCTTTCCCTTTTACAAGGTAATACTGGTAACGGTATGGTTTGGCATTGAAGCACGAATCAGCCCAGCTGAGGGCATTCTTTGTATCGTTTAGTTCAAGCGCTGCCTCTGCTCTGTAGTAAGCATTTGGCATTTTCTGGGAGTAGCCCAGTTGGCAAATAAGTTGAATAGCTAGAATTGCTATGTGCAGTTTTACTGATTTGCCTAAAGAATCGGGCATTTTTTACTTTTTGGATACCAGATTTTTTACCTTGCTAATTTCCATGAACGAAGCACCATTGCTGGGTCCAAAGCTACCTCCAATGATAAGTACCATGTCCTCGGAAGCTATTTTTCGGCGTTCGAGCATGGTGCCAATGGCATCGGTTAGGAAATGGTCGCGTGAGGTGCGGGGCTCCATGTAAACTGCTTCCACTCCATACGATAGCGCTAACTCGCGCATTACATGTTGCTTGTAGCAAATGGCAAATATGGGAATTCTACCACGGAATGCAGCAAGGTATCGGCCGGTGCGACCTGTAAGTGTATCAACAATAATAGCTTTAATGGGAAGCGATGAACATGCCCTAACGGCAGCTTTAGCCAGGGTTGCTGTTACCTCGTTGTTAATTCGAACAAGGTTTACTGAAAGGTCAGCCTCTTGGGCTTCCTCAACCTCGCGAGCAACGCGGGTCATCACCTCAACCGCTTCAACGGGGTACTGACCGTATGCCGTTTCGCCGCTTAGCATAATGGCGTCGGTACGTTCGTATATGGCATTGGCTATATCGCTGATTTCAGCACGCGTGGGACGCGGATGCTCAATCATGGTATGTAACATCTGGGTTGCAATTATTACCGGCTTTTTACTTTCTATACATTTCCTAACAATTCTGCGTTGTATAATAGGTAGTTTCTCGGCAGGAATCTCGATGCCTAAATCGCCACGAGCCACCATTACGCCGTAGGCGTGGTCAAGGATTTCGTCAATATTATCAACACCTTGTTGGTTCTCAATTTTGGCAATAATTTTAATTGGGCTATTGTGTTTATGGAGTATCTCCTTGATTTCAAGCACGTCGTGTTTGTTACGAACAAAGCTGTGAGCAATGAAATCTATATTGTTTTCAATGGCAAACTGAACAAAAGCCTTATCCTTTTCGGTTAGCGAGGGAAGGTTGATGTGCACATTCGGTATGTTTACACTTTTCCGCAATTTTATGGTACCACAGTTTGTTACCTCGCAGGAGAGGGCATTGTCCTTTTTATCAACCACTTTTAATTCAATTTCGCCATCATCTATAAGAATGGTGTTACCAACTGGCACTTCGGCCGCAATGTTCGGGTAGCTAACGTACACGGTGTCGTTTCCAGAGGCTCCATCGGGGTTACCAATAATCTTTATGTTCATTCCGGTTTCCACCTTAATTTCCTCACCATTTGATGAGGTTCTAATCTCGGGGCCTTTAGTATCGACAAGTATAGCGATGTTTTCAGAAACGCTCCGGATATTGGAAATCAGATTTTTGGCTGATTCTGGGTTCATGTGGGCGGTGTTCAAACGCGCAACGTTCATTCCGGCCTGGTAAAGGGCTCTTATAAAATCTACATCGGAACGCTTATCGGATATGGTGGCAACTATTTTTGTACGTTTGAGCATAGGTGGATTTTTTTTGCAAAAATACTCAAGTTTTTGTTAAGCTTTCTAAAAAAAGAAAAGGGCAATCGAAAATTCGAAAGCCCTTTTGCGTATTACGTTAAGTAAATTATTCGGGAAGTATTTGCTCCTTAGGTAGTTTTGATGGTTTGAAGATTTCAATAATTCCTTTTACTCCGATTGTGAGGACAAGGTTGAAAAAGTATGACAAGTAGGCTAAAAGTAATGCTGCTCCAGCTAATGCTGCAAGAATCATAAAAATATCAAACTCGCCATTGTAGTAGATGGTTCTGCGGAGCATGCCTTTAAGCCCAGCCATGCCCATGAACGCACCCATACCTATACCTCCAAGTAGATGTAGCCAGAAATGCCATGATGTAAGCTTTACGCTAAAAATGTTCAAACCATTAGTTAGTACGGGTAGTAATTTATAAACTACTGCATATAGGGTCATGGTAAGTCCAATCAGAACAGCAACGTGGACGTGAGGCCCAACAATCCATTGTGTGTTGTGTAGTATACGATTCATCCCCATATCGGCTTGGATAATTCCTGCTGCAACAGCTAGGGCAAAACCAAGTAAACCTCCAAGGAAAAATTTTAGTTCTGGTGTCCATTTTAGAGGGCGTGCACCCCAAAGAGTTACTAAACTTATAAATAGAGCTAAGCCTTGGGTTATAAGCTCAAACGCTGTTACAAATTGACCAGACACAAGTTTTAGCATTAAGGGCTGCGCCTGATCGGAAAGGAGGTGGTGCGACCAAACTGTCCAGGAAACTACTAGTTCGAGCAAAAGTAGTGCCCTAGCTACGTTCTCCATGTATACATTTTTAACGCCAGTTATTAGCATGGCAAGTAGGTACCAAGTACCGGCAACAAAAATGAGAACTAAACCATCAGCTATTAGGTCGAGCCCCCACCAGAACATGTTCTTGTAGAGGAGCGCATCAATCCATGAGTTTTGTAGGTTAAATCCCAAAATATGTCCTACTAAGTAAACCAGAATAAGCACTCCCGTAAAGGTTATTATACCAGCATTCAGGAATACATCAACCGATCCCCTAGCAATGGCAGCAACTGGTAATGGTACTTGGTGATGTTTACGATTTTCTTTTTTTCGGAAAAGGTTTGCTAGCCCCGATACTCCCAGTGCCGAAGCCAAAAGTGAACCACCCGGTTGCTTTTCCCACCCTTTAGGGGTGTAAGTAATTGTTTTAAAAACAATAACAACAAAAATTATGGAGGCCACCATTACCAAGGCAATTCCAAGAATAAAGAATGTGCCACCCCATGGCCCAAATTGATTAAAGTCAGCTGGTAGTGGCCAGTATAGGGTATATAGAGGCCCATAATGCGAAAGGAATCCTGCAAACCAGAAAACGAAAACCCCAATAGTAATCAGCCAAAACGACCAATTTGCAGCTTTAAATCCCCATAATGGTTTTTTAAGAAGGAAAGATAACGCAAAATAGAAGGCGCCAAACACAAGGGTGTAGGTGGCACCAAAGATACCAACAAGTGGATGTGCAGTTAGGATTGCAAAGTATTGATGTTCAGGAATTAGTTCAGTGAGTGAGTTTGGTGATGCAAGGATTAAGCGCATTATCATCCCTTCAATTACAGCAAAGCCATAGTAAACAAGTGATACTACAGTAAACCTTAAGGTTAATTTTTGTAATGGGGTAAGGCCTGCTAAGCGTCCGTTTACCTCATTGCCATTTATTAAAGTATCTATAAACTTTTTCATAGACCAACAATTTTATTATTCGACAGTAATAAAGTTAGGTATTATCATACGGGTGCTTTTTGGGCCTGCAAATTCGGTTGAACGCAAGGTGAAAGTCCCCTTTTCATTGAACTCCCATATGATTTTGTTACTGTAAAGTGGTAGTACCTGCATTTGTAATACCATAGTATTGTTAGGCCTGAATAATCCAAATCCATAGGTTAGGTCTTTGGAATACACATCGAACATAACTGTTTCACCCTCCTTGATTTTAATAGGCTCAGCAACGGGCAACTCCTGCCTAATTGAATCGGTAAGGATGTAAAACTTAAAACTATCGACCTCCATTTTAATCAACCTGTCAGGGTTGATTTTTGATGCATCCATTTCCAGTTTTACCCAAGGAATGGTGTGCATGGTAGTGAGGTGGAGCGATACGCCAATTATTACAAGCAACGTAGTAAAAGAGTAAAATAGTACAGGCTTTACTACAGGCGTTTTAGTTGGTTTGGTTATTCGGTAGGCAAACCAACCAAATAGACCAATTGCTACCAAACTATAAATGGTGTAAGCTGCAATTAGTCCTGTTGCAACTAAATCGGAGTTTACCATAGTTTTGTTTGTTTTGGTTTACATGCAAAATTTACGAAATTTTAACGTAGGTCAAAGTTGATATAAAACAATCATAGGCTGATTCTAATCATTTATGGGTTATTGCATATATTTGTATAAACCTAACGAGTTAAAATGGGATGGAGCAACGCAATAGACGATTACATTAACTTTCTGCGACTTGAGAAATCGCTTTCCGAGAACTCCATTGCAGCTTACCGCGCCGACATGGATAAGCTCTGGAGGTTTGCCGAGGGGAAAGGCGTTGAGCCTGAATCGATACGGCGTAACGATTTGGAGGAGTTCTTGGCTCAGCTTCACGATTTGGGCTTGAATAAGCGTTCGCAATCCAGGATTCTTTCCGGCGTAAGGGGCTTTTTTAAGTACTTGCTACTTGAGGAGGTGATTGACACCGATCCTACCGAGCTGATCGATTCTCCCAAAATAGGCCGAAAATTGCCCGAGGTTCTAAGCGTAGCTGAAATCGATGCTTTAGAGGCGGCTATCGACCTGAGCAAACCCGATGGGCACAGAAACAAAGCCATTATTGAAACGCTTTACAGCTGTGGGCTTCGTGTGTCGGAGTTGGTTTCGCTTAGGCTTACCGATTTGTTCTTTACCGATGGCTTTATTAGGGTTATTGGTAAAGGCGATAAGGAAAGGCTTGTGCCAATTGGCACAAAAGCCATTAACGACATCAATGCATACCTTGCTCAGCGTAACAGCATCGATTCACGTATTGATCCTGATTCGCGCAATATCGTTTTCCTAAACCGATGGGGCCGAAAGCTAACCCGCGAGATGGTGTTCACCATTATTAAAAAGTATGCTTCACTGGCCGGGATTAAAAAGAACATAAGCCCCCATACGCTCAGGCATTCCTTTGCCACCCATTTAATTGAGGGAGGAGCCGATTTGCGCGCCGTTCAGGAGATGCTTGGACATGAATCGATTCAAACCACCGAGATTTATACACATCTCGATAACCAGTACCTAAGGGAAACAATCATGATGTTTCATCCCCATAAATAAATGTCAAACTAAAATGAGTTTACTATGGACGCAAATGACAAAGTAATTCAAACCCTAAAATCGGCTGGTAAGCCGATGAAAGCAGGAGAGATAGCCGAAGCTGCAGGTGTTGATAAGAAAGAGGTTGAAAAGGCAATCAAAAAACTGGTGGCTGATGGGAAGCTACACTCTCCCCAACGCTGTTTTTACGATATTAAAAAGTAAATTAAAAAACGGGTTGAAAACTTCAACCCGTTTTTTATTTCATTACTTCGACCTGTCAGGTGCTTGGGGTATTTGCGGTAGAGGCTTGTAATCCTTAAGCATAACCTTAATCTGCTCAATAGCCTTATTCAGCTGATCATCCTGCCCCATGTACTCCCTGTATGGGTCGTTGTCAATCTCAATATCAGGATCAACACCATGTCCTTCAATTATCCACTCGCCTGTATCGGAGCTAAAGCTGGTAAATTCCGGTTTACGCAGGTCGCCACCATCAACAAATGGTAGTGAGCCTGAAATACCAACAACGCCGCCCCAACTCCTAACACCAATAAGTGGCCCAAGGCCTAACTTTTTGAAACCGTAAGGGAAAAGATCGCCGTCGGAGGCGGAGTAACGGTCAATGAGCACAACCTTTGGCCCGTAATGCGTTTCCGAAGGGATTGTTGATGGTTGATCGAATCCACGGCGCATGGTCATGCGGTAAACCACACGGCTTAGGCGTTCAAGTATCATTGGCGATACATTTCCACCACCATTACCTCTGTCGTCAATTATTAAAGCCTTTTTGGTGAGCTGAGGGTAGAAGTATTTCACAAACTCATTGAGCCCGGCAACTCCCATATCGGGAATATGGATGTAACCCACTTCGCCATTGGTGGCCTCGTTTACCTTACGAATATTGTTCTGCACCCAGGTATAGTAGTAAAGTTCCGATTCGTCGGCAATGGGTTTTACAAGCACCTTGCGGCCTCCGTTAGCCTGTGGTGAGTTGTTAACAACAAGAGCAACTGTTTTATCGGCCTTATTGATAAGGGTAGAGTAGATATCGGGGATGTTTTTGAGGTCAACCCCATCCACTGAAATTATATAGTCGCCCTCCTTAACATTCACACCAATCTCGGCCAGTGGTGAACGGAGCGCATCGCTCCAGTTGGCGCCTTCAAGTATTTTGTCAACCCTGAAGTAGCCGCTGCTGTGCTTGCTCAACTTAGCTCCTAAAAGCCCGGTTTTAATGCGTTCGGGTTCTGGCTTATCGCCACTGTTCACGTAAGCGTGACCAACATTAAGCTCGCCAATCATTTCGCCAATGATATAGGTTAGGTCGTTGCGGTGGTTAACGTAGGGTACCAGTACAGCGTATTTATCGTGAATGGCTTTCCAATCAACACCATGCATGTTCTCTACATAGAAGAAATCGCGCATCTGACGCCAGCTCTCGTCGAATATTTGTTTCCACTCCTTGTGGTAGTCAACCCAAACCTTCATGTCACTTAAATCAATGGTCTTTTCCATGTTGATTTTCCCGGTTGGCAGGTCGATTACTGCATAGGTGCGGTTTTTCGATACCAGCATCTTTTTCCCGTTCGATGAAATGGTGAACCTGATGGATTCGCCCAGTTCAGTCTCCTTATGTTTCTTCAGGTCGTACATCATGGCCACAGGTTGGCGATCCTTGGAGTTGGAGTAGTTGTAGTAAACCTTGCCATCAATACAGTAGATGTTGTAGTATCGGCCTGCTTTGCCCGGTAACTCAACGGTGCGATTCTCAATGCCGTCAAAATCGATTTTAACAGGCTGAACTTCAGGCTTTGGTTTCTCCTCGGTTTTGGCTGGTTTTTTGGCTGAATCCTTGTCCTTGGGCTGCTCTGTTTTGGTTTCGGGTTTTACCTCGTTATTTTCAAGAGCAAAGGGTGAGGGTGTATCCTTGGAGAGCATCACTATGTATATGTTGCTCATGTCAACATAGGCGTGATTCCACTCCGTGTTGCTGTAAATGGGATTAAACTCCCTATCCGATACGTAAAGCAGGTACTTTCCATCGTTTGAAAATACCGGCCCATACGATGAAAACCAGCCATTGGTAACGGAATTGGTGGTCTTACTGTCAATACCGTAAATGTAAACTACTGAGAATCGGTTGGAATCGGAAGTAGAGTAGGCAATCCATTTGCTATCGGGCGACCAGCTATAGCTGTTTACCAAGCCATACTTACCCTTAGTAACCAGGGTAACGGCTTTAGTTTCTATATCAACATACTGTAGCCTACCCAAGCGATCGCTAAAAAGTATTTTTTTACTATCCGGCGACCACTCTATGCCAAAAATGTAGTTGTTAATGCCCGAGGTTACCTGAGTGGCGGGCATGCTTCCATCCTGGGGTTGGATGTAAACCTCATACTCCCCTGTTTTATCGGAGAGGTAGGCAATCCATTTACCATCGGGCGACCAAGTGGCCTCGCGCTCATGGACATCGGATGATGCAGTTAGGTTGTAAGTAATACCCTTTTCCGATGGTAGAGTGTAAACATCACCACGTGCACTAAAAACTACCCGTTCGCCATTGGGTGAGAGGTCGGCATTGGTGATGCGCTTGCTTGCATCAACCAGCGAGGGGCGTGAGTAGTTCTGGTCGTCGGTTATGGTGATGTTTATTTTCCGGGTTGTACGTGTTTTTACATCAAAGGCAAATAGGAATCCGCCCTTCTCAAAAACAATGGTATTATGGTCGAACGATGGGAACTTGATATCGTAATCGGTGTAATTGGTAACCTTTTCGATGTTCTTGGTTTTGGTGTTGTACACAAATAGGTTCATGGTTCTGTCGCGGTCCGATAGGAAGAAGATTTCATCGCCAATCCACATGGGGAAAATATCCTGTGCGGGGTTACTGGTGATGTTGGTAACCTCTTTGGTGTTAAAGTCAAAAATCCAGATGTCGTCGGCCATGCCACCCTTGTAGTATTTCCATGTACGGAACTCACGGAAAACCCTGTTGAAGGCAAGCTTTTTCCCATCGGGCGAGAAAGAGCAAAAGCCACCGGTGGAAAGGGGTAGTTCCTCGCTCATGCCGCCGTTGACGGGAACCATGAAAAGTTCCCCCTTAAAATCGTTAAAGCTCTGCTTGCGCGAGCGGTAAACAATCTTTTCGCCATCGGGAGTCCAGGCCATTACTATGTTATTAGGCCCCATTCGGTCCGAGATATCATCGCGGTTTAGGGTAGCCGTATGGGTTAAACGTTTGGGAGTTCCTCCCTCAGCAGGAATGCTGAAAACCTCAGTGTTTCCATCGTATTGCCCGGTAAAGGCAATGGTTCTACCATCGGGCGAAAAGTGAGGAAACATCTCATACCCAACATGGGTGGTTAGCTTGCGGGCAACGCCTCCGCTTATGTCAACAGTGTATAGGTCGCCGGCATAGGTAAACACCACCTGATTGTTATGCACAGCCGGGAAACGCATTAAGCGTGCCTCCTGCCCCTGAACTGCTGTGATGGTAAAGGCTATAGCCAATACCCAAAGTAACAGTTTTTTCATGGTTATAGGTTTTAGTTGTAAAGTTGATTTTAGTGTAAGTTAGATTTATTTCATGAAAAAAAGTTTATCCCCTCAGTTAAATAATAAGAATACACCTATAAAACCATGCAATGGATTACTAGGTTTGTTGATGTTAGTGTTGATTTTCAACCCATTCGCCTTTCGGCGTAAATTTTTTCAAGGCCAATAGCAAAGGGCGCTTGCGAGTTTTGCTAAAATTACTACTTTTGCAACGCGATTTTTGAGAGGGAAGGGGAGATACCAAAGTGGCCAACTGGGGCAGACTGTAAATCTGCTGGCTTATGCCTTCGTAGGTTCGAATCCTGCTCTCCCCACACTTGCCGATGTAGCTCAGGGGTAGAGCACTTCCTTGGTAAGGAAGGGGTCACGAGTTCAATTCTCGTCATCGGCTCTAAGCAAAAAAGTTAGCAAATTAAAGAACCGCCTCTACGGGCGGTTTTTGTTTGTGATTAGAAATAGGGCTTTAATAGAATACATTTCCTAGCCCACGAATTAATTCGTGGGCTATGGGGATTTCGCAATATTGTTTGAATGGATTTATCCATTTTTCCCCTTTTTTAACGTTAAAACGATTTTTATTATTTAATCCATTCCATAGCCCGGGGTTTAAACCCCGGGCTATGGTTGGATTCATGGTATCGTATTAATAGATTTATCCATTTTCCTCACCTTTTAAACATGTTTTTTAAATTAATCAAACGCATCGGTTACGTGTGCTAAAAGCTACCGCTTTACCCTGCCTAACTCTTTCTCATCGGTTATCCTGAAAACCGGTACCGGGTTGTAGTTGTTGCCCCATTGCGGCACAAGGTAACGGTCCCAGAAGTTCCAGAACGCCAGGCCATCGTCCGACTGTGGCTCAAGCAGGTAAGCTGCCAGTTGCCCAAGGGGTTGCGAGGTTTTAACCATCACGTAGTTGGTTGTGAATAGCCTATTGGCCTTAACGTATTTGCCAAAGATATTGCTGTTATAGTGCCCCTGGTTAATTCGAGGGGCCGGCTTTAGCGAGTCGATGGTAAACTGCTCTACATTTAGGGTTACCGTATCGGTTAGGGTTTGGAATTGTATTCCGTGACTTTTAAGTAGATTGGTAACCACTTTGTCATTTCTAACAATGTATGCAAAGGGGAGTGGAATGGTTGAGGTGGGGTAGTAGTCGGCAATGTAGGGAACGGTAACCGTTCGCTTACGGTCGGTTTTGCGGAACCTTTCCCGTCCCTGCTCGTCGGTATAGGCTTCGGCCTCGTAGGTGAGGATGGTTACCCACTGGGGCGTAGGCCTACCCTCGTAGGTTATGGCAAACTCGGGAGCAGGTGAGGTTTTGGGTATCTGAATAGTTTCTCTGTCGGCTTTGGCAAGCAAATCCTTTATTTCCTTGCTGTTTTGCATGGCGTAATCGCAAACTGAGGCAATCAGGTTATAGCACCCGTAAACCCGTTCGTCGAATGGGGCGTAAACGTAGTTCTCGTTCAAAATGCTTAGCCTATTCCTTAACCCAATGTAGTTGGTAAAGTAGCGGGGTTCAGAAGCGTACGATATCCAACCCTTTTCGTAATCCTTTTGGTCGATAAACTCGCCGTAGAAGCAGTTTAGCGTTTTATACTTGACCGACAGCTGGGTCGATACCCAGGGCATCATCCTATCGCGCATGTAGTTTATGAGTTCGCGATTACCGTTGGGGTTCATCATCCAGGTAAAGGTAACCGGCTCCTGATGGTAGGATCCGTTGGTGGTGTGGCAATCCATAACAATGGAAGGATCCCAGCGGTTTAATACGTTGGATACTACGCCAACCATTTCGGGAGTTTCCAGTTTCATGGCATCCCTGTTCAGGTCGAGCATTTGCCCGTTATGCCTTACGCCAACACCGTTAACAGGCCCGTTCTGCCAAGGGCGGTTTTTCGGACTGATGGATTCGTTACCATCGGCATTGAGTATAGGGCAAACCAGCAGAACAATGTTTTTAAATAGTGGATTATTGGGGTTTTTAAGCAAGTCGCGAACAAACATCAGCGATGCTTCCTTGCCTTCCACCTCCCCCGCATGTATGTTGGCCTGTATATATACCACAATCCGGTTACCAATATCGCGGGGTGTTTTGGGCATTGGGTTTGCCACAACCATTAGCGGAATATCGCGTCCTTCAATGCTGGTAGCAATGGTTTCGGTTTTTATGTGCTTCGATGCTTTCTCAAGCATCTTGATGTAGTTCATGACATCGGCATAGGTTGATGTTGACTGAAAGTTGCTACCCTCAGCTATTGTAACCGGAAAGTATTGGGCGTTTCCGAGCAGTGGATAGATACAAAGCAGAAGAATAAATAGTTTTTGCATTTTTTTATTTGTTTGATATTTCAATTTGTTCGAAGTTTAATTAAACTCAGCTTAGCTGTTGTAATCAAAGTTAGTAAAACAACCCAAAACTCTAAAATCATGAAAAAGCTTTTTCTGTTACTATTGGCAGTAATGGCAAACGTATTGCTTGTGATTAGCCAACCTGTACATGTTACTAAAGCTAATTACGATCTGCCCGCCAGGTTTTCGCCCAAAAAAATTAGTAAAATGGTTTTTAGCACCAGCGTTGATGCCCATTGGCTTAAGAAGAGTACGCGTTTCTGGTATAGCTTCGAAACCCCTTCGGGCAAAAGCTATTACATAGTTGATCCGGCAAAAAAGAGCAAGTCGTTGCTGTTCGATAATGTTGATATGGCTGCTCAGCTCTCAAGGCTCACCAAGGAGCCGTTCGATGCGCAGCATCTACCTATACAAAAAATCAAGTTCATTAAAAACGAGACTGTCATTCAGTTTGAGGTAAAAAGCACATTGGTTGATGAAGATAAAACCGAAGATGAGGAGAATGACATGAAGCAGAAAAAGGAAAATAAAGCCAAGGCCAAAAAGGACAATAAAACGTACTACTTTGAGTACGATTTGAACACCCGCAAGCTAACCCTGCTCGACGATTATAAGAAACCAAAGGAAAATCCTGAGTGGGCAAATATATCGCCTAATGGCGAGTATGTGGTTTACAGCAAGAACCACAATCTATACTGGATGGACAAGGAGAACTACGAAAAGGCCAAGAAAAACGAGAAGGATTCCACCATTGTTGAGCATCAGCTAACCACCGATGGTGAGAAGTACTATAGCTACGGGTATAATACTAAGGAGGAGGATAATGTAGAAGAGGTAAAGAATAAGGACAACCGTAAGCCAGCTTACATTACATGGTCGCACGACTCGCGTTACTTCGCCATGGTTCGTACCGACCAGCGTAAGGTTAAGGATTTATGGGTGATCAAGAGTCTTAGCAATCCCAGGCCAACCCTGGAAACCTATAAGTACCACATGCCGGGTGAAAAGGAAGCCCCACAGGACGAGATACTCGTTTTTGATATGAATAATAGGGATAAGGTGATAAAACCCGATATCAAAGCATTTAAGGATCAGGATGTTTCAATCCTGAATTACCGTCGATTGGCCAGTGAGCGCGACGATGACTATGTCCCAACCCGATGGCTCTCCAAGTACAACGATAGGCTCTACTTCCAGCGTACATCGCGCGACCTCAAGCGGATTGATGTTTGCTATGTTGATATTAAAACCGGTGAGGTTAAAACGGTTATAGAGGAGCGCTTAAACACTTATATCGATTTCAATGGAATTGCGTTGATTAATAATGAAAAAGAGATTATTCACTGGTCGGAACGCGATGGTTGGGGGCATTTTTACCTATACGATAACCAGGGAAATCTCATAAGGCAGATAACCAGTGGGCCATTCCATTGTGAGCGCCTTGTTGGCTATAACGAAACCACCAAAACGCTGTTCTTCACCGCAAATGGACGTGAACCCAATGAGGATCCATACTACCTTCATCTGTATCGGATCGGTATTGATGGTACTGGCCTAAGGCTGCTGAATAAGGGTAATTTTGACCATTCCATCAGCATGGACGATAATCAGCAGTATATAGTGAACAACTATTCGCGGGTTAATACTGTTCCGGAGTCCAAATTGATTGATAATCAGGGCAACGATTTACTTTTCCTTGAAAAGGCTGATTTAACACTGCTATTCGAGGCTGGCTACAAATTCCCCGAGCCATTTACCGTTAAAGCTGCCGATGGCATTACCGATTTGTATGGCGTAATGTACAAACCTTTCGATTTCGATTCTACTAAACAATACCCCATTATCCTTTACGTGTACCCTGGCCCACAGACCGAGGCGGTGAATAAGTCGTTCTCCGTACGAATGGATAGAACCGATAGGCTGGCCCAGTTCGGATTTATAGTTATTACCGTTGGTAATCGGGGTGGACACCCTGCTCGTTCAAAGTGGTATCATAACTATGGCTATGGCAACCTGCGCAACTATGGCTTAGCGGATAAAAAGGCTGCAACTGAGCAGTTGGCATATCGACATAAATATATTGATATTAACCGTGTGGGTATTCATGGCCATTCAGGTGGCGGTTTTATGACTGCAGCAGCCATGCTCACTTTCCCCGATTTCTTTAAGGTTGGAGTGGCTAATGCTGGCAACCACGAGAATAACATCTACAACCGCTGGTGGAGTGAGAAACACCATGGCGTTAAGGAAATAGCCGATACGGCCGGCAATGTAACGTTTGAGTACAACATCGATAAGAACTCTGAAATTGCTAAGAACCTTAAAGGGCATCTACTTATTACTACTGGCGAAATAGACAATAACGTTCATCCGGGAAACACCATTAGGCTTGCCAATGCTCTGATTAAGGCCAATAAACGTTTCGATTTCTTCATGTACCCTGGCCAGCGACATGGCTATGGCGACATGACCGAGTACCATTTCTGGCTTACCGGCGATTACTTCTGCAAGCATTTGCTGGGCGATTACGACACGAGTATTGATATAACACCCATGAACAACGAAATAGAACGAAAATAAAAAAGGGGCTTTTGCCCCTTTTTTTCAACCTAACTTTTAACCTAAACCTATTGAAGTTAACAGAAATATTGCTGTAATCCATCCAGAAGCCTTTTCCAACGTTGTTCCTCGGTCATTGAGTAGTACTTTTGCTTTTCCTCCTGAATTTTACGCTGAACCTCTTCCTCCTTCTGGCGCTTAATTGACTCATAATGGTTTACCACTTTATCGCGAAGATATTTTTCCGCTACGGTAGGGAATAGCTCAAGCAGCAATTCTTCCTTCTCGTTCATGGCCAATTTCACATTCTCACCATATTCAGGGAACGCTGGGTTTGGCTGTTTTTTGTAGTTCGATGTGTCGTAAGGGGTCTCCTCGGCTACGCCGGCAATCTTCAAGCGGAATTGCGGGTCAATTGGTAAGGGAGTTCTCCCATATATCCCTTTAACAAGGTTTACGAACTGTATGGATTTATTGGTGTAGAAGGGCTGTCCTTTACTTTCGTCAATAGCACAGTTTACGGCTTGCGCACCAACAATCTGGCTGGTGGGTGTAACCAGCGGAGGGCAACCGGCGTCGAGCCTTACGGTTGGAATGATTTCTAGCACCCTTGGAAGTAGGTTTTCAAGCTTTAGCTGCTTGAGCTGTGCCAGCATATTGGTGTACATTCCCCCCGGAATCTCAGCGTTTTTAACGTTCTCATCGGGTTCGGGGAAGTTAAAGTAACGCTCTATGGCCTGGCAGGTATCAAGTAGGGCATCGTATTTGCCCGACTGGGCAAACAGGATGGCTTGCTCAAACAGGTTATCGATACGTGCAGGGAGATTATAGCTGGTTATATCAAAGTCAATGGGTAACTCGTAGGTGTCAAGTTCCTTCAGCTCTGTGCGAATGGTTTTAAGCTCTGCGTTAATACTGGCTACAGCCTTCAGGTTAACACCAGTATCTATCCCCATTTTATCGCAGAAAATCTGAATAAGTTCAAATGCTGGTGCTGCTGGACCACCAGCAAAATTCCATATGGCAGTATCAACAATATCAACCCCATTTACAATGGCTGTAAGGGTCGATGCCAAACCATACCCCGGTGTACAGTGCGTGTGGAAATCGATAGGCACTTTAATCTCGCGTTTTAGCGCCGAAATAATTGCAGCCGATTGCTCAGGGGTAACCAATCCGGCCATATCCTTTAGGGTAATCATATCGGCACCCATGGCCTCGAGTTCCTTGGCCTTAGCTATATAATACTTTTCGGTAAAGATTTTACGGGGTAAGGTTTTACCGCTAAGCATGGCTTTAATCCTATCCTTACGGGAAAATTTAGGGTCAACGGTAAAGCAAACGGTACAGTCGGCCATGCCACCATTTTCCTTTACATACTTAACGGTGCTGCGAATATTCTCTGTATCGTTAAGGGCATCGAATATACGCATGATGGAAATCCCCGATTTAACCGCATTGCGGTTAAATCCCTCAATCACCTCTTCGGGATATGGGTTGTACCCAAAAAGATTGCGTCCCCTGGAGAGGGCAGTGAGCTTTGAAGTATCGCCAATAGCAGTTTTAATGCTTTCGAGCCTATACCATGGATCTTCGTTCAGATATCGCATTACGGAGTCGGGAACGGCACCACCCCATACCTCCATGGCGTAAAACCCGGCTTCACGGTAGTAAGGTAATACCCTTTCAACCTGTTTCTGAGTCATTCGGGTGGCAAACAGCGATTGCTGTCCATCTCTAAGGGTTACATCCCTGATAAGCAGTTGTCTCTTCACCGTAATCAATTTTATATTTATACTGATAATTGCTAAACACTAATACTTACGGCGAAGTAACTAATATTGTTTTGAATTATCGTTTGGTTTTTAGTAGTTTGAAAACATGGTTTTAAAACATTGCTAAAAAACATGTTTTAATACCTGAGGCGAGCATCAAGTACATCGCCTGAAATTGTGTAACAGGGGCTGGAGCACGACGACTTATCATATTTTAGTTTAACTGTAGTTGCATCAATTACAATTATTTGCCTTCCTTTACTGGTGTAATACGCTTTTATTGAGTAGTACGAGTTGGCATCGAGCAGGAATACTTTTTCGCTTATGGTAGTATTTCCACTAAAAAACAAAACTCCGTTTTCAGGATTTCCACTGTATAGTTCAAAGTAAACTACTTGGTTCTCATTGTTAATGGTGAATTTTAGGCGAACATCAATTTTGTCGGGTTTCAATTCATAACACTCATCGCAGTTAACAATAAAAGACTCCATTTCCTCACAGGAGTAGGGCGCCAGTACAATAAGCGAAACGGTAAGTAACTTAAATATCTTACTGAACATGTTTTACGTTTTTGTATACAACCTTAGGATTTAACACATTAAAATGGATTTTTGCTGATATGGTGTAAAAATAGGGCGATACTCCTAGCTCTTTATAAAAATTATACCCAACACCTATCGAATACTCCATTGCATCACCTTTTATCGATAGACCCCCGGAAAAGTTGGTTGTAAAATGTGTTTTCGGGTCCGAGGATGTTCCCCTGTAGTTTCGGAACGCTGGTCCTGTCCCAATTGCTGCAAACGAAATAATGTTTTTCCCTTTGTAGTTAAACAGGTTATAGTATTTGCGGATGTTTAGCTGTAGTATGTTTCTCTTTTCCCAATACTGGTAAAGTTGTCCATCGATAGTGGTTAGCGAGGCAGTTGCAGATGGCCGGTAGAGGTAACCTAGCGAGAACTCTGTTTGGGTTATTTGTTCAAAAACCCCCAAATGATAGCCTAATAGAAACTCATGTTTTGAAAAGCTTGTTCCTATGCCAAAATAAACTGATGTAATTGATGGTTTGATTTTAGTTTTAATTCCGTTACTGGCAAAAAACTGCATGGCTTCCTTATTGTTGTATTCGCGGGCAATTTGGTAATAACTCTTTTTTAGAGGGAACTTAAGGGCATCAAATTCGCTCAAACATTTAACAATTTCGTTCGATTTATTGGCAATAGCATAGCAAAGGGCATTAGCACCCCTGGAATCGCAGAGCGATAAATCGGCACCAAAGGTTGTAAGGTAGTTGCAGATAACAGTATCGTTGAATTGTGCAGCAACCATCAAGGGTGTCACCCCTTTATTATCGGGTATATCTGGGTTGGCGCCGTTCTCAAGGAGTAACCTTGTGCTTAGCTTTGCCCCGCTGATTACTGCTAACATTAGCGGTGTATTCCCTTGGTAATCAATAGCGTTAAGGTCGGAGCCGTAGTAAATTAAGATGTCGGTGAGGTATGGGAGTCCATACCACACAGCAAAATGCAGAGGGGTAAGTCCCTTCACATTTTTGGCATTTACATCTGCACCCTTTTTAATAAGCAGCTCAGCTATACTATCGTTTGCAGCTATAACAGCAGCATGGAGAGCCGTGTTGCCATTGGTAGGGTAAGCGTTTACATTTGCCCCGTTATCAATGAGCAATTCTACTAAATCTATGTTGCCCGATTGAACTGCAAACATCAATGGGGTTACACCGTTTTCATCGCTTGTGTTTGGGTCGGCTCCAAGGTGTAAAAGCGTTTTAACTTTTTCAATATTGCCTGAATCTGCTTCAACCATTAAAAGGTAGTTGTAGGTTGATACAGCCCATGCTGAATCGATTACAGGATCTTGTCCAAATGTTACATTCGTTTTCCCTATAAATAAGAGTAAGGGTATAAACAGGTAATGCCTTAATTTTAAATACATAAAAAATATTGTAATACGCAAAAGTATAAAAAAACGCCCTGATTTCAGGGCGTTTTCATACAAATATTATACCAGAATTACTTCCCGAATTTAATACTTGCTTGAGCAGCGGCTAGGCGTGCAATGGGAACGCGGAAAGGTGAGCAGCTTACGTAGGTTAAGCCGTTCTTGAAACAGAATTCCACTGATGCAGGATCGCCACCTTGCTCACCACAGATACCAACCTTAAGTTCAGGACGAGTAGTACGACCTTTCTTAACACCCATTTCAATTAGCTGGCCTACGCCATCCTGATCGATGGTTTGGAATGGGTCAGCTGCAAGCATTTTCTTATCCAGATAATCCTGTAGGAATCCGCCAATATCATCACGGCTGAAACCAAAGGTCATCTGGGTGAGGTCGTTGGTACCAAAGGAGAAGAACTCGGCTGTCTTAGCCATTCTGTCGGCAAGTAAGCAGGCGCGAGGTATCTCAATCATTGTACCGTACTTATACTCAATGGCTTTGATGCCAAACTTATCGCAAACCTCAGCGTAAACGCGGTCAACAATTTTCTTGGTGAAATCGAGTTCCGATACGTCGCAGGTAACGGGTACCATGATTTCAGGCTTAGGAGTTTTGCCTTCCTTCATCAGCTCAGCTGTAGCCTCAAAAATGGCACGGATCTGCATTTCGGAAACTTCGGGATAGGTTACACCAAGGCGCACGCCACGGTGACCCATCATGGGGTTAACCTCGTGGAGGGCCTCGCCACGTTTAACAATTGCTTCAACTGTTATACCTAAAGCCTTGGCTAGTTCAGCTTGTTTTTCGGGGCTTTGGGGTACAAACTCATGTAGGGGTGGGTCGAGCAGACGGAAGGTAACTGGTAGGGTGTCCATGGCAAGCATGGTGTTCTTAACATCACGCTTAACGTAAACGAATAGCTCATCCAATGCCTTACGGCGCTCTGCCTCGGTTGAACTAAGAATCATCTTGCGGAGCAAGAACAAAGGCTCTTCGGAACCCTTACCGTAAAACATATGCTCGGTACGGAACAGACCGATACCTTCGGCTCCAAAGTCACGTGCTACCTTGGCATCCTCAGGGGTATCGGCATTGGTGCGAACACCCATCTTACGGTACTTGTCAACCAACTTCATAAACTCCTGGAAGCGAGGATTCTCAGTGGCTTCCATAAGTTTTAGTTCAGCGTTATATACGTGTCCCTTGGTACCGTTGAGGGTTAGAATATCACCTTCTTTAATAACAACGCTTGAACCTTCAATCTTGGCCGTTTTATCAGCAGCATTTACTTTGAGTGCACCAGCACCAACAATGCAGCATTTACCCCAGCCACGAGCAACAAGAGCTGCATGTGAGGTCATACCTCCACGAGCGGTAAGAATGCCCATTGCGGCACGCATACCTTCTACGTCCTCGGGGTTGGTTTCTTCGCGAAGGAGAATTACCTTTTCGCCTTTACGTGCCCATGCCACTGCATCTTCGGCTGTGAATACAACTTTACCAACTGCTGCACCAGGACCAGCGGGTAATCCCTTTACAAGCGGAGTTACTTTAGCTTCTTCCTTGGGATCGCAAATGGGGTGAAGTAGCTCATCGAGCTGCACGGGGTCAACACGAAGAACGGCGGTCTTTTCATCGATTAATCCTTCGTGTAGCATATCCATGGCCATGTTCAGGGCAGCAGTACCTGTACGCTTACCCGCACGGCACTGTAACATGTATAGCTTACCTTCCTGAATGGTGAACTCAATATCCTGCATATCCTTGAAAGCTTTTTCAAGGGTGTTGCGGATTTCAACCAGTTCCTTGTAGGTGCCTGGCATAAGTTCCTCCATGCTGGGAAGATGCTTATTTTGCTCGTTCTTGGTGTCGTTGTTAAGAGGGTTTGGTGTACGAATACCGGCAACCACATCCTCACCCTGGGCATTGATAAGCCATTCACCGTAGAATACATTGTCGCCGGTTGCAGGGTTACGGGTAAAGGCTACACCGGTGGCTGAGGTATCGCCCATGTTACCGAATACCATGGTTTGAACGTTAACGGCTGTTCCCCAATCATCAGGAATACCCTCAATACGACGATACGAAACTGCTTTCTTACCATTCCAGCTCTTGAACACGGCTTTAATACCACCCAGGAGTTGTTCCTTAGCATCATCGGGGAATTCCTTACCAAGAACCTTTTTAACCTGCTTCTTGAACTCCTCAGCTAAGAATTTAAGATCGTCGGCAGTTAAATCTGTATCGCTCTTGTATCCCTTGCTATGTTTGTATTCGTCGAGAATATCATCGAGTTGCTTGCGGATACCCTTACCATCAACTGGCTCAATGCCTTCGGCCTTTTCCATCACCACGTCGGCATACATCATAATTAGACGACGGTACGAGTCCCAAACAAACCTTGGGTTGTTGGTTTTCTTAATAAGACCGGGAATGGTTGAAGAGCAAAGACCAATGTTAAGTACGGTGTCCATCATACCGGGCATGGACTTGCGGGCACCTGAGCGGCAGCTCACTAGAAGTGGATTCTCTGCATCGCCATACTTCATGCCCATCATCTGCTCAACCTTTGCCATGGCATCCCATATTTCAGGGATCAATTCGGCAGGTAGCTCATGGTTATTCTTGTAATACTCATTACAGGTATCGGTTGTAATGGTAAAACCTGCGGGTACTGGTAAACCTAACAAGCACATTTCTGCAAGGTTTGCACCCTTACCGCCAAGCAGATTCTTCATGTCTGCTTTTCCTTCGGCCGTCTTGTTTCCAAAGACGTAAACTCTCTTTACTTTCGACATCTATTTTTGAGTTTTTAATTAAACTTAAAGGGTTTTATTTACTTTGTTTCAACAAATTCTTCGTGAGCTTACAAAAGTATTAAAAAAAATGGAATAGGGGAACAAAAGTTTGGTTTTCACACCTTTTAACATCCGCAATCGATTTAAAGCTATTGCTTTTTGTCATGTTATAGTGAATTTTTTATTGCTACCTTAGTGCCATGGTTAAAACCATATTACTGACTAATCGGATTTAAACATTTGGCTTACTTTGATATCAAAATAGAAAACCAAAACCAATGCGTATGAGAAGAGTAATTCTTTTGTTGCTTTCAGTTTTAGTTGCTGGGCTTCAGCTTTCAACGGCACAGGTTGCCAAGCAGCAAATTACCCTGGACGATCTTTTTAAAAAGGGTACATTCCGCTCAAAAAGTATTTGGGGGCTTACACCCATGAACGATGATGAGTACTACTCAGCGTTGAACGATAAACGACAAGTGGCAAAGTTTAAACTTGCCACGGGCGATCAGGTAGAAGTTTTATTCGACCCCTCTGCATTTGATGTGCCAGAGCTAAATGCAATGTCGGGTTATCAACTCTCAGCCGATGAAACCAAGATGTTGGTTGAAACCAATCCGCAATCCATCTACCGCCACTCCTACACCGCTGAAAATTTTATTTACAACATTAAAACCAAAGAGTTAAGGCGCTTATCGTCGAACGGACCACAAATGAATGCAGCGTTCTCGCCCGATGGCAGCAAGGTGGCCTTTGTCCGTAGCAATAATATCTATATTGTTGACTTGAATAACTTTGAAGAGATTCAAGTGACAACCGATGGCGAGTATAATAGTATTATTAACGGGGCAGCCGATTGGGTTTACGAGGAGGAGTTTGCCCTTACCACAGGTTTACAATGGTCGCCCGACTCCAAAAAACTTGCTTACTTCCGCTTTGATGAAAGCCGTGTTAAGATGTTTAACATGACCATGTACGAGCGTAATCTATACCCCGAGAACTATACCTTTAAATATCCTAAGGCTGGTGAAGATAATTCCATTGTAACAATTCATGTGTACAATTTAGATAGCAAAGTAACAAACCAAATGGATGTTGGCCCAAATACCGACCAGTACATTGCGCGTATAAAGTGGATGCCTACCTCCGATAAACTTTGCATGATTAGGCTCAATAGACTTCAGAATCAAATTGACATACTAATGGCCGATGCAGCAAGCGGCAATTCTGAAAGTGTGTTTACTGAAACAAATAAGTATTACATAGAGGAGGTTTCCGATGATTATCTAACCATTACCCCTGATGGGAAACGCTTTATTTTAACATCGGAGCGCGATGGATATAAGCATATTTACCTTTACGAATGGCAAAGTATGGCAATTAAGCAGGTTACCAAAGGTTCAAACGAGGTAATTGCAGTTAACGGTTATAATCCAAAGGAAAAAACCATTTACTATCTTGGCTACGACCAAAGCCCGTTACGGAAGGCTATTTTTTCAGTTGATTCTAAAGGACAGATTCGAAAACTTTCCCCGAACAGTGGAACGAATAGCGCAGTTTTTACAAAAAACTATAAGTATTACATGGTATACAACTCTTCAATTACCTCGCCCCTGAGTGTTACCCTTTACAAAGCAAATGGGAAACAGGTAAGAGTGATGGAGGATAACCAAAAACTTAAGGAAAAGCTTGAGCAATACGATATTCCCCAGAAGGAGTTTTTCACCTTCAAAACCTCCGAGGGAGTTGAGCTCTATGGCTATATGGTTAAACCCCTTAATTTTGACAGCGCCAAACGCTATCCGGTTATGATGTACCAGTACAGTGGCCCAGGCTCACAGTCGGTTACTGATAATTTCCGTATTGGTTGGGATGAGTACTTGGCAACCCAAGGCTACATGGTTGTTTGTGTCGATGGCCGTGGAACAGGCGGACGAGGCGAACAATTCAAGAAGATGACCTACGGGCAACTGGGATATTACGAATCCATTGATCAGATTGAAACCGCTAAATATCTTCAAACCCTTCCTTTTGTGGATGGCAGCAGAATAGGGATATGGGGTTGGAGCTACGGTGGCTACATGTCGAGCCTTTGCCTATTCAAAGGCGCCGATGTATTCCGCATGGCCATTGCCGTTGCACCCGTTGCTAACTGGCGCTACTACGACTCAATTTACACCGAGCGTTTCATGGGCCTACCCCAGGATAACCCTTTGGGCTACGATAATAACTCCCCAATTAACCATGTTGACAAGTTAAAGGGCAAATTCCTCCTAATCCACGGCACAGCCGATGATAACGTTCATTTCCAGAACTCAGTTGAAATGATAGAGAAGTTGGTTCAGGCCGGCAAGCAGTTCGACGTAATGGTATATCCTGACAAAAACCACGGCATACGTGGCGGAAATACTACTATGCACCTTTACACACTTATGACTAACTATATAAAGGAAAACCTTTAGTTTGATAATTTTTTCATGATAATAGCCAGAGGTGAAACTCTGGCTATTGCTTTTAATTTTTACATGAAATATGTTTGCATGCAAGTTATTTCTTTATATCTTTGCATCCGCAATTTTGAAAATGTTGTTTAGGTAGTTTATAACTGCCCAGATGGCGGAACCGAGTGAAACGAGCTCCCGCCATCCAGAGGTAACCGGGTTAAATTACTATGATAGAAGTTCTTTCGGTGCTGAAGTATAGTTTATAACTGCCCAGATGGCGGAATTGGTAGACGCGCTAGTTTCAGGGACTAGTATCAGCAATGGTGTGCAGGTTCGAGTCCTGTTCTGGGCACCAGAAATCACATAAAAATTTTTCTGTGAACTATGCAGGAATTAATTTTGTTATTATTTTTGCAGCGATTTTAGTATTTGTATTATAGAGATTGCCTAGGTGGTGAAAACGAAATTTTAGGTTTAAGCCACCCAAGGTAAAAAGAATAAGAAAGTTAGGCAAAAGAAAAGACCTAACTACCGAATAAAGATGCTAAACGCCCAGGTGGTGGAACCGAGTGGAACGAGCTCCCACCACCCTAGGTAAAAAAGAATAAGAAAGTTAGGTAAAAGAAAAGACCTAACTACCAAAAAAAAATGCTAAACGCCCAGGTGGTGGAATTGGTAGACACACCAGCTTGAGGGGCTGGCGCCGTCAAAAGCGTGCAAGTTCGAGTCTTGTCCTGGGCACTCTCACAAAACCTTGTGTTCTTCACAAGGTTTTCTTATTTTTGGTGTTCACCAAATCGTAAAGCTATGAGAGCCAATTTACTTTTTGCCGCTTTTAGCATGGTGTCAACCATATTGTTTGCCCAAAAAACCGACTATTTTACCACTTCAAATGGCAACACCTTGCGAATAGCTCATATAGGCCATGGAACGTTAATGTGTAATTTCCGTGGTAAGGTAATTCATATTGACCCATGGTCGAGATTGGCAAACTACGACTCGCTTCCAAAGGCCGACTATATCTTTCTTACCCATCATCATGGCGACCATCTGGATTCAGTGGCTTTATCGAAAGTGTTTACCTCCAATACACAGCTTTACTGGACTAAGATCTGTGCAGAGCAAAGCAAGCTTAAGCTGGAAGGGAGGCTGGTAGCCAACGGCGACACCATTGGCACTCCTGATTTCCGTTTTATTGCAGTTCCCGCTTACAATATAGTGAATAAACGTCCGAATGGTAATCCATTTCACCCTAAAGGTGAGGGCAATGGATATATATTTGAGTTTGACAACCTACGTGTTTATGTGGCAGGCGATACCGAAAATATTCCTGAAATGGAAAACTTTGGGAAAATCGATATTGCATTTTTACCTGCAAACCTGCCCTATACCATGAGTCCTGAGATGTTAAAAGCGGCTGTTATGATGCTTAAGCCCAAAATTCTTTACCCTTACCACACTGGCAATACCGATTTGAAAGCGCTTAACGATATTCTTGTTGATATGGATGTTGAAGTTAGATTTAGGGACTTGAAATAAGCCCAAGTGCCATGAATTTTGTGGAATGAGTCGGGATGTGTCGGAATGAATCGGAATAGACGGAATATGATGGAGTTAGAGGAAGTTGAAGTCCGTGAACCGTTAATCGTTAACCGTGAAACGCGAGACTTGAGTGGGAATGAGTCGGAATAGTGGGAATATGAGGAAGTTAGAGGAAAATAGAGGGAAATAGAACAGTTAAATTTAAAACCATAGATTATCGAATTTAAACGGGCTATAAAATAGAGACGCAGTAATATTTTTAGAGGAAAATCGTCAAATGAAAAATTCAATTGACTAATCTGGGATCAATGTTGATTAGTTAAGGTTATTTGTCATGCTGCGCGTAAGCTAAACATCACGCTGTCATGCTGAGTCCCGATTTATAGGGTAGACTTCGCCGAAGCATATCATTGCTCTTTTCTCTTCAATCCTTTGAAAAGATCCCTCGACTTTGCTTGGGATGACAAAACCCCTATCTTCTTTCTGCTCCCTTGTCATGCTGAGCTAGCCGAAGCATCTCTTTGAACCTGCAACTCTCTATTAATGCTATTCCTCAACCAACAAGGAGCGGAAGAAGCAAGCAGAGGCATAAAAGCCAGACCCGGCAATGGGTCGGGGGTGGAACGTGGTGGTGGGCCTAGTAAGTGATACCAAATGAGTCACGCCGCAGGCGTGGCGAATAGTATCGCGTGGCAGTTCCGCCCGCGGGGTACCCATCGGGTCGGGCTTTTTAGCCTTGATTTTCTTTGGTTCTTTCTTGTATCAAGACAAGAAAGAACGTGTAAATAATTCTTTGTAATGATTTTTCTTTTGCGATGCAAAGTTTCACCTTTGCTTTTTGGTAAAGGCATTTCGTGCATCGCTATACATGTGGGAGTAGCCATGGGGTTACAAATGTTTCGCCCCTACAGGGCTGGAAGCATTATGGTTATAAAAGATTCCTCGACCAGCTCGGAATGACAACACCATTGGCTCCCTCACTCCCTTTGTCATGCTGAGCCAAGCCGAAGCATCTCTTTGAACCTGCAACTCTCTATTAATGCTATTCCTCAACCAACAAGGAGCGGAAGAAGCAAGCAGCGGCATAAAAGCCTGACCCGGCAATGGGTCGGGGGTGGAACGTGGTGGTGGGCCTAGTAAGCGATACCAAATGAGTCACGCCGCAGGCGTGGCGAATAGTATCGCGTGGCAGTTCCACCCGCGGGGTACCCATCGGTTCGGGCTTTTCAGCCTTGATTTTCTATGGTTCTTTCTTGAATCAAGACAAGAAAGAACGTGTAAACCGCTCTTTGCCACGCTTTTCCGTTGCGATGCAACGTTTCACACTTGCTCTTTGGCATATGTATGGCGTGCATCGCTATACATGTAGGAGTAATCATGGTGTTACAAATATTACGCCCTTACAGGGCTTGAGACGTTGTTCGTTGTTTGTTGTTCGTGAAACTATTGTCATGTTGAGCGCATGCGAAATATCTCAAGGGAGCGATTAGTGATCCTTCGCTGCGCTCTTGATGACAGGCATGTATATTAACTTAACGACATTGAATCTTGGATAAAAAAAAGTTGTCCGGGTTATACTGTCTTTTAGATCTGGGACTAATGGTGGATTCGATGCATGGCCGACAGTAAATGCGGTGATCCGGACAACCTGGCTGCTGGTGGCAACAGCAATTATGTATTTATGGTGTTTGGGACGTCATAAGTAATAACAAAACCGTGCCAGAATTATTGAATAGATTTTGATAGTTAATAAAAAATCACAACTATAAGAGAATCAGGTTTATATAATTTGAGTTTGAAACGAATTCCAATAAAAAAAGCAAAAAGGTGTAGAAAAATTTCTACACCTTGTGGAATGCGGTTGTTGTGCCTCTTCTCCTTTATTGCCCACTAGGTTTGCTTACGCTTTGAATGGCACGGTAAAATATATCGTGAATTCGTGTGCGGTAATTCATTGCTGAAAGTTTAGTGTTTTCAGCATCGGGGTGAACACGGTTTGATAGGAAAATGAATACCAATCCGTTTTGTGGGTCGGCCCATACCATTGTTCCTGTAAAACCTGTGTGGCCAAAGCTTTCGGGCGAAGCCATTGTTCCTGCAGGCGATGAACCGTTGGCATTGGGCTTATCGAAGCCGTAAGCCCTTCGGTTGCCATTTGTTGTAGCTGGGTTGGCAAAACTTTTTACTGTTGAGGGAGCAAAAAAGCGTTTGCCACCGTATTCTCCATCGTTCAGGTACAGCTGCATAAGCTTAGCCAAATCGTTGGCGTTGGCAAAAAGGCCTGCATGGCCAGCAACTCCGCCAAGCATGCCAGCAGCCGGATCGTGTACATGCCCCCATATCAGCTGCTTACGGAAAACGGGGTCGTGTTCTGTTGGGGCTATTCTTTCGGTGTCGAAACGTAGTAGCGGATTAAAACAGGTGTAGTTCATCCCTAACTTGCTATATAGCGGTTCAACCACCTTGTCTAATCTTTTCTGTTCAACTGTTTCAATTACCTTTTGCAGGTATAGGAAACCCAAATCGCTATATCGGTATTTACCCGCATCGGAAATTGGCGACTGGTTAATCCACCGGTAAATGGAATCGTTGATACTTGCCAAAGAGTATATGCGGTATGCAACATTATTTGGGAAGTTGCTGCTTGAATCGGTTCGGTAGAACTTAGGGCTTGGGTAGGCAAACCGGCTGGCGTATCGTTTCCCGTTAAATTTATAGGGATGAGTTTGGCTGAATGTTTCAGTCCACAAGGGTATGCTAGGTTCCAACGATGTTAATGTGTTCATATAAAATGGAATCCAGGCCTGCAAACCCGACTGATGCCTCAAAATATCACCTAAAAGTAGTTTCGACTTATCAGGGAAGTTTTTTAAATCGATAAACTGGCCAAGTTTTGAATCGAACGACAGCACACCTCGGTTATACAGGCTCATAATAGATGGCAACGTTGCGGCAACTTTGGTAACTGATGCAATATCGTAAAGCATTCTGATATCGTTGCCATACTCCGAAACGTAGGTGGGTTTCCCAAAGGCTTTGTTATAGAATACAACCCCATCCTTTGCCGCAAGGATTTGCATGCCTGGAGCAGCCCCTGTTCTTATTATTTCCATTGCAAGGGAGTCAACCTCCGAGAGCTGTTCCGACCCTATTCCAAGTTCTTCGGGGATGCTGTATCCAAGTCTAATTCTTTGGTTTGATGCGTAACCGGTATTAATGCTAAAAAGGCCGCTTGCCGTTACGCTTAACCTGCCTGAGAACGGAATACCACCAAAAATGGTTTGGGCTGTAAGGTTTTGGCTGTCGGCTGAGTTATCGTACGATACGATTATGGCAGCAAATGCTAAAGGATTAGCAAATCTGCTAATGGAGTAGGGGTTGCCAAACAGATTAAGAATCACCCTTTTACGGAACGATAGGTCGAACAGGAAATTTGATGATTGTTGGCTTACCCCAAAACCCTTTGCAGCCTTGCTTTCAATAGTGTGGTAACCAACAATAATTAGGTTGTATGGCTCTAGATTGGTAAGTAGGGTATCGTACTCTGCCTGTTCGGCTTCGGGGTTGATGGAGAAAGTATGCACGGCAGTGTAAAGCTCAAGCTGCTCCCGGAATGCATCACCTTTACTTTCGCCAATTTCAATATAAGCAATCCTAAGAGTATCGAGCCCTCTAAGGGGAAGGATATTATTTGCATTGTGTATTACAGTAATTGCGTTTCGTATAATTTTCCTGCGGAGTACCTGTGAGTAAGGACTGTTTAAATCGTTATAAAGCCTATCAATATTAATTGGGCGGTATTTATTTAAACCAACCAGATACTTGGCCATAAGAACTTTTTTGCATTTAATGTTAATGATTTCTTCGGGGATTTGCCCGCTTTTAATAAGCTGTTCAACTTTTTTAATAGTATTTTCAATCTTACTTGGAAAGAGCAGAATGTCGTTGCCGGCCATAAGGGAACGTATGTTGGCATCAACCGGGTTGTAGAAATCAGCAACACCTTTCATATTCATGGCATCGGTAAATGCAAGGCCGTTAAATCCAAGTTCGCCAAAAAGTTTTTGGCCAACAATGCGGGGCGATAGGCTGGCGGGCAGGAGGGTATCGGGTTCAAGGGAGGGAATTTTAAGGTGTGCAACCATAACGCTAGCTACGCCGGCAGCAAAAAGCTTTTTGAAAGGGTAGAGTTCTATGGAATCGATTCGGTTTGCGCTATGTGGCACCAGGGGTAGGGTTAGGTGTGAATCGTCGTAGGTGTCGCCATGGCCGGGAAAATGCTTGGCGCAAGCCAGAATACCATTTTCCTGTAGTCCTTTGGTGTAAGCCATGCCATGCCTGGTTACCATTTCCATGTCCTGACCAAAAGCTCTGGAGCCAATAACGGGGTTGAGCGGGTTAGTGTTTATATCGATAACCGGTGCAAAGTTGATATGGATACCCATTCGTTTGAGCTGATGGGCAATATCGGCTGCCATTTGGTAGGTTAGCAAGGTATCGTTGGTGGCACCAAGCGCCATTTGCCTGGGATACGAGATGGTGCTATCCAACCGCATTCCTAATCCCCATTCGGCATCGATGCCAATAAGAAGGGGAACCTTTGCAAGCGATTGGTAGTAATTAGTTTGCCGTGCTTGACGGACAGGTCCACCCTGAAAGAATATCAACCCACCAATTCCTTGTTTTGATACAAGTTGCGAAATCTCCATTACATGGGAATCGTCCTTGTTGGAGTATGCAGCCACCATAAAAAGCTGTGCAATACGTTCCCTTATGCTTAGGCTGTTGAAAACGGAATCGACCCAGCGCATTTGGCTGGCTGAATCAGCTTTGCTTATCAATGGGTTGCTTTGCTGTGCGCTAATTGTTTGAGCAAATATCAAAGGAAAAAATACCCAAAAAACACGTTTCATTTTTAATTGGTTAAGGCTCCGGTAATGCAAATATAGCATTAGCTGGAAATCGTGCCATTTTTTAAGCTGATTTTGTTGAGAAGGGGGGCGGAGTTAAAAGTGAAAAGTTAAAAACGGTTCGCGAGCCGTATGCCGTGAGCCGTGAATCGTTAACCGTTATCCGTTAAACGTGAACCGTTAACCGTTAAAGGGGGATACAAATTTTTTACACTTATTTCGTATAATGCCAAACCTTAGGTCAAATATCAGGTAATAAATATCACGAGTAACGAACAACCATCAACGAACAACGAACAGCCATCAACGAGCAACGAACAACCATCAACGAACAACGAATCCGCTATCCTTCCAGTTCCTCCATTTCTTTTTGGAGTGCAGCCATTTTAATGGCAGTGATTGCTGCTTCAACTCCCTTGTTGCCGTGTTTCCCTCCAGCGCGGTCGAGTGCTTGTTCAAGATTATCGGTAGTTAGCACGCCAAAAATGAAAGGAATATTATAGTTCATGTTGAGTTCGGTAATTCCGTATGTTACACCCTGGCAAATAAAATCGAAATGGCGGGTTTCGCCCTGAATAACACAGCCAAGGCATATAACAGCATCCAAATCGGCATACTCGGCCATGAACTGTCCGCCAAGGGTTAACTCATAGGCGCCCGGAACGTGCTTTACAAGAATGTTTTCGTCGGTGGCACCATGCTCAATTAGGGCGCTATAGGCACCCTCAAGTAGCTTATGGGTTACAGAATCGTTCCAGTCCGAAACCACAATGCCAAACTTCATGTTCTTGGCGCTAGGCACCATGTTTGGATCATAGCTCGATAGGTTTTTCAGATATGTTGCCATAGGATTTTTTTTTCAAAGATACGAATTTGTAAAAAATAAGGGGTGTTTAAAAGCACCCCTTAAAATATCTATCTCTGCTTAGTTTTTACTTTCCCATCAGTGCGTTTATACGCGCAATATCTTTTTCAATATCGCGGGCCTCAATGCTCTTTGTAAAATCATTCTTGATGATATTGTAAAGGTTAAGGGCCTTATCGTACTGTTTGAGTTCCTCGTAAACCATTCCAGCCTTTTTCAGGAAAATTGGCGTGGTAAAATCATTCTTCTCGTAATTGGCGGCCTTAACATAAAACTTGGCAGCATCCTTTAGCTTGTTGAGTTCCACATAGCAATCGCCAATAGCGCCATAAGCAATTGGGGTAACCATTTGGTCGCCGGCATCAAACTTTTTAAGGTAATCAATGGCCTTTTGGTATTCACCAAGTTCCCTAAGGCAGATGCCTGCGTAGTAATTTGCCAGGTTCCCGGTGCGGGTCATTCCGTACCTATCAGCTATAGTGGCAAAGCCTAAATCGTTCTCGTTACCATATAGTGCCAGGCGAAACGAATCCTGCTCAAAGTAATACTGAGCCTGGAAAATTTGAGAGCTAGCCTCGTTCTCCTTGGGCTGTAAGTAAAGTTTTTTGTAACCAAAATAGATTGCCACAATAGCTAAAATTGCTGCAACAATAATGGTAAGGCTCTTCTGGTTTTGCTCAATGAACTGCTCAGTACGGGTTAAAGCGTTGTCAATTGATTCTACAGTATCGGTTGTCTGCTGTTTCTTTTTATCTGCCATAACTAATGAATATTTATTTTTTAACAAAGCAATCGCAAAAGTAATTGTTTTTGTAATATCTGAAAATTTTAGGCAAACATTTTCGGTTTAATTACCTTTGCAAATATTCATTTTTAACTACTATGTATCTTAAAAGGCTAACAGCCATAAACTTTAAGTCGATAAATCAGCTTGATATCGAGTTTGATAACAAGATAAACTGCTTTGTGGGGAACAATGGTCAGGGTAAGACAAACATGCTCGATGCAATATACTTCCTTTCCATGTGCAAGAGCTCTCTTTCGTCAACTGATTTACAGGTGATACGTCACGGACAGGATTTTTTTGTACTGCAGGGTTTTTACTCGCGCCAAGGTGTTGATGAGAGCATATATTGCGGGTTAAAGCAGGGCGAAGGGAAAATTTTTAAGCGTAACGGCAAAGCCTACGAAAGACTGGCCGACCACATTGGTTTTCTTCCGGTGGTTATGGTTTCGCCAGCCGATAATGAGCTGGTTGAGGGAAGTGGCGAGGAGCGCCGCAAGTATATGAATGGTGTTATTTCACAAATTGACCATATTTACCTCGATGAGGTTTTGCGCTATAACCGATTGCTTGCTCAACGCAACAGCCTTTTAAAAACCTATTCCCGTACCGCTTTTAGCTACGATTTGATTGAGGCTATTGACATACAGTTAGCGGAGTATGCTTCGGTAATCCACTCAAAACGCAAGGCGTTTGTGGAACAACTTATTGAAATCCTCCAGGAGTACTATAACAAGGTGTCGGGCGGACAGGAAAAGGTTTCGTTGAGCTACAAGTCGCACCTGAACGATACCCCTGCCGAGACACTTTTTCGGGAGAATATCGAAAAGGACAGGGTTTTGCAGTACACCTCGGTTGGAATTCACCGCGACGACCTTACGCTTTTAATTGATGGATACCCCATTCGCAACGAGGGCTCTCAGGGGCAACAAAAAACTTACCTGATTGCACTTAAGCTTGCGCAGTTCGATTTCATTTCTAAAGTTGCAGGTATTAAACCCCTTTTGCTACTCGACGATATTTTTGATAAGCTCGATACCGGCAGGGTGCATAGGCTAATTGATATGGTGGCAAATGATGGATTTGGCCAGATATTTATTACCGATACTAACAAGAATAGGCTCGAGGAGGTTTTGGCAAAGGTAACGTCGGGGTATCGCTTTTTTAGGGTTGATAATTCTGAGTTTGAACTGGTTGAGTCGAGGTAATCATGAGCGATCACAACACAAAATCGTTGGGCGAAGCCATAAAGGCTTTCATTGATGCCATGAAGTGGAACGATAACTTTAATCAGGCATCAATCCGTTCCGACTGGGAAAGAATTGTAGGCCGCGATATAGCCATGCATACAACCGATATCCAATTTAAGGAAGGGGTTTTGACCCTAAGCCTAAATTCAGCCGCTTTAAGGCAGGAACTGCATATGCGCAGGAAGAATTTGCTTACCCATATCAATGAGTATTTTGGGAGCGAAGTGGTAAAAGAGATTAGAGTGAAGTAAAAACCCCACAGCCTTTGTGGGGTTTGTTGTTCTAAGGGCGGAGTGCACTCATCAGCAAGTCGTAAACATGTTCGCGCCTATCCTCAAGGAATTGAGCCATTTGCTCATTGCTCAATGTCATTCTATAGCCAATTAGCCACTTAATGGCAAACGGGAAAAGGATTAACGAGATCATGCTAACAAAGAACTGTTCCGGGTCAACCTTTCGAATATTGCCCAGCTCAGCCTCATGTTTAAGCTGGTTTGAAAAAGTTTCGGTGTTGTAAAGAGTATGAACCGCTTTTAGTCTTGATGCCTGTTCGGCATTCCTGTGAATAATTGAAAGTACAAAGGGAACAAGCAAGGGATCTTCAGTTAATATATCGATGTAAGTATTGATATAAACCTTAATCTTTTCTGCAAGTGGCATGTCGGAGTTAAGTATTTGCCTGATTTTCTGTCCATTATCCTTAATAGATTGCTCAAAGATCTGCTCAAGTAGGTTCTCCTTACTCTGAAAGTAGTAGTTCATGAGCGATAGATTAACGCCGGCTTTGGATGCAATTTCACGTACGCCAACTCTATCGACTCCCTTTGCAATAAACAACTCCCGAGCTGTTTCCATCAACTTTAAACGGGTTGCGTTTCCGTGTTTGGTATCCATACTCTTTTAAGTTTTTCTCAAAATTATTAAAATCTGTTTAAAATAAACATATGTTTTAGGTTTATGTTTTTTAAAATTGTTTTAAAATTGTCAAGGTAAATAATTGAATTGAAATGGTTGCAATAAAAAATCCATACGAGGGTTTGCCAGAGCACGGCTGTTTTTGCTGCTCCAGTAAGAATCCTATTGGTTTAAAGCTCAGCTTTTGGTACGATGAAACTAATCAAACCGTTGAAACCCGTTGGTTACCTGAGCTAAATTATCAGGGTTACCACGGTGTTTTGCATGGTGGCATTCAATCGACCCTAATGGACGAGGTAGCAAGCTGGTGCATATACATACTTGAAGGTACAGCGGGAGTTACGCACAGCATGGAGATTGTTTACAGTAAGCCGATGCTAATTGGTAAAGGCCAAGTGGTAGTTCGAGGCCGAATTGATAATCGTGAAAAACGTTTGGTAACCGTGCATGTTGAACTTTTTGATGGAGAAAGCAACCTTTGCACTACCGGTAAAATAAAATACTTTGTTTTTCCACCCGAAATCGCCAAGTCAAAATATGGATATCCCGGCAGGGATGCATTTTTGGACGGAGGTGAGTAGTGACAAAAAAATAGTAAAGGTTCGAGAACCGTTAGCCGTAAACCGTTAGTCGTAAACCGTTAAACATTTTGGTATTAAGCGTTTACTATGTTTCAAGAATAGTATTTCAATATACTGTCAACAATCAACCACCAACTATCAACAATCAACTACCAACCGTTAACTATCAACTATACTCAACGTAACTCTTTTGCAAAGCCAACGTCCACACGCTTTTAGCAATTATTAACACTTCTAAAGTAGCCTTTGAGCAGCATTAGGCGTCATATATGCGTCATTTGGTTAAAAAAACTATTTTACCTATGAAGCATAACCTTACCGCATGCTCAATGTTGATGGCAGCAATGATTACTTTTTCATTCAATACATTGTTGGCCCAGGAAATGTCAAAAAATACATGCACAGCGTTACATGTTAATCCCCATCCCCCTATAATTGATGGGGCATTGAACGATGAGGTTTGGCAAAAAGATAATTGGTGTAGTGGATTTACCCAGCATGAACCCCATAATGGTGCTGAACCATCGCAGCAAACGGAGTTTATGATTACGTACGATAACGATTACCTATATGCTGCTTTCCGGTTGCACGATACTGAGCCCGATAAAATTGTAGCACGCGTTACCCGTCGCGATGATATTGAGGGCGATTATGTTGCAATAGGTATTGATTCCTACTTTGACAAACGCACCGCATTTATTTTCTGCGTTTCAGCTTCCGGTACAAAAATGGATATGGTCATGACCGAGAATGGTGATAGGGAAGACCCTAACTGGGATCCAATTTGGTGGGCTAAGACTACACGAAACCCGAACGGTTGGACTGCCGAAATGAAAATTCCCCTGAACCAGCTCCGATTCTCAGCAGCCGATGTTCAAACCTGGGGTATTCAGGTGGGGCGTCACCTTTACAGGAACCAGGAAACCGATTTCTGGCAGCATGTTCCTAAGGATGCGCCGGGTTTTGTGCACCTTTTTGGTGAGCTACATGGCCTGAAAGGCTTAACACCCAAGCGCCAGGTTGAGATTGCACCCTATGTTGTAACCAAAACAGAGAGCTTTAAACCCGAAGAAGGGAACCCTTTTATGACCGGAAGGCGCAATGGTTTGAATGCCGGAGTGGATGCCAAAATTGGTTTAACCAATAACTTTACCCTTGATTTAACTGTAAATCCCGATTTTGGCCAGGTTGAGGCTGACCCCGCACAGGTGAACCTTACAGCATTCGAAACCTATTTTGAGGAAAAGCGACCTTTCTTTATTGAGGGGAGCAACCTGCTTAACTTTCCGTTAATGTTTGGTGATGGCGACCTGGCTACAAACAACCTATTTTACTCCCGAAGAATTGGTAGAGCACCCCAGCATTACCCCGACTTGGGCGATAACGAATATGCACGAGTACCTTCAAACTCAACTATTCTTGGGGCTGCCAAGTTAACCGGCCGATCAAGTAGTGGTTTATCGGTTGGTTTGCTCCAAAGTGTTACAGGTAATGCATGGGCAAATATCGATTCTGCTGGTAACCGCAGCCATGAAATGGTTGAACCGCTCACAAACTATACCGTTGTTTCCGCAAAACAGGAATACAATGAGGGTAATACAATAGTTTCGGGAATGGTTACCTCAACCAATAGAGCACTATCGGGAATAATGGCCGATGAGTACCACCGTAATGCTTTCTCGGGGGGAGTGGATTTAATGCATTTATGGGCAAACAAAAAGTACCTGGTTGAAGCCAAACTATACGGGAGTCACGTTAATGGAAGCAAGGATGCTATTCTGCTTACACAAACCAACTCATCCCACTATTTTCAACGCCCCGATATTAAACATGTGAAGATAGATTCATCCAGAACATCGCTTACGGGAACTGGGGGTGTGCTTCAATTCGGCAAAGTGGGCGAGGGTCATATACGCTACATGGCTGCGGTTGCTTGGCGTTCGCCTCAGCTGGAAATAAATGATATTGGTTATGTTCAAAATGTTGATGATATATTCCAGGTAATCTGGGTTGGGTTGCGATACTGGGAACCTACTAAGGTTTACAGGTCGTTGAATGTTAATATTAACCAATGGACGGGCTGGAATTTTGGTGGCGAATCAACCTATAAGGGCGGAAACATAAACCTGAACCTTCAACTACCCAACTACTGGTATGTTGGGGGAGGTATTAACTGGAATGGCGAAAACCTTAGTGTATCGGAACTTAGAGGTGGCCCTGCTCTAAAATTACCAGGGGGATGGAACTACTGGCTTAACCTTAACTCCGATGGACGGAAGAAATTAATTGTTGGTGTAAGCAATAGTGCCTATATTGGCAATAACAATAGCTCTGTAAGCCATAATTACTCATTATCATTGACATACAAACCTCTAAAAAGCTTACTGCTAAGGGTTAGCCCATCGTACTCGTTCAGTAAAAGTGAACTTTCCTATGTGGATAACATAAGTACTGAGAGTGATACAAGGTATATTAGGGGACATCTGAATAGGAACACCTGGGTGATGTCGTTACGGGTGGAGTATAGCATTAACCCTGAACTGTCAGTTCAATACTATGGAAGGCCATATTTTACAAGCGGTAAGTATTCCCAGTTCAAGTATATTACTCAGCCCAGGGCCAAAAAGTATACCGATAGGTTTTTGACATATACCGATTCACAGATAAGTTATGACGCCGACAATGAGGTATATCTGGTAGATGAAAACACCGATGGCACAACCGATTACTCATTTGACAATAGGAATTTCAATTACTTGAACCTACAGTCAAACCTGATTGTTCGGTGGGAATACCGCCCCGGTTCTACGGTTTACTTTGTATGGACCCATGGGAAAGAAAATTTTGAATCGGTTTACAGCAATTCCATTGGCAACGATATTGATAACCTTTGGGATTCGCACCCACACAACATATTCTTGGTTAAATTTTCGTATCGATTTAATTAAAGCAAAGATACCGCAATGTATAGCCGGAATTTGTATCCGGCTTTTTTTATTTTATCCCACGTCGGTTTAACTGTTCTCTTTTCTTCTAACTTCCTCTAACTTCCTCCCATTCCCAATATTCCGTCTCATTCCGACCCATTCCTGCCTCAAGTCTCTCGTTTCACGTTTAACGGTTCACGGTTCACGGTTCACGGGCTCAAACTCCCTCTAACTTCCTCAAACTTCATCTCATTCCTACTACGTTGGTATGCAGTATTTTTAGGTGACTTTGAACAACACCCTAACAAATTCGTTAATATCTTGGTCAATGATTAAATTGACTTTGAAATGAAAAAGCTAACGTATGTGTTAACCCTTTCGGCCTTAACCCTAACCTTAATGTTGGGCTGTAAGGCACAAAAACCAGTTGAAACTATGAGTGCTAAAACCGAAACCGTAACCTTAGGAGCTGGATGCTTCTGGTGTGTTGAGGCAATTTTTAGTAGAGTGAATGGTGTTGTTAAGGTAGAATCGGGTTATTCTGGTGGTCACGTTGTAAACCCTACCTATCAGGAGGTTTGTACCGGCAATACTGGCCATGCCGAGGTGGTTCAGGTAACCTTTAATCCCGATATAATACCCTTTGCCAAAATACTTGAAATCTACTTTAAAACCCACGACCCAACTACCTTGAACCGACAGGGCGCCGATATTGGAACGCAGTACAGGTCGGTAATTTTTTACCATAATGAGGACCAAAAGGCTACAGCCATTGAAATTAAAAACCAGCTCGATGCCGCTGGCATCTGGAGCTCGCCAATAGTAACTGCCATTGAGCCATTCAAAAACTTTTACAAGGCCGAAAATTATCACCAGAACTACTACGAGGGCAATAAAAACCAACCCTACTGCCGAATGGTAATAACACCCAAGCTGGAAAAGTTCGAAAAGGTTTTTTCTGATTACTTGAAGAAGTAGAACGATAGTCGTTAATAAATAACCCTTAAGCGTTGAAGGTTCTGAATTCAATGTTGTTTAGTTAAGGATATTTGTCATGTTGCGCTCAAGCGAAACATTACGCTGTCGTGCTGAGTCCCGATTTATCGGGATAGACTTCGCGAAGTATCTCATTGCTGATTTTCTTCAATCCTTTGAAGAGATCCCTCGACTTTGTTGGGGATGACAAAAACCCTATCTTCCTTTCTGCACCCTTGTCATGCTGAGCTAGCCGAAGCATCTTTTTACCTTTAATCCTTGTTGTTTTTTTTGGTAACCGCTCTTTGCCATGCTTTTCTGTTGCGATGCAACGTTTCCCCCTTGCTCTTTGGATTATGTATTGCGTGCATCGCCAAAAATTTTGAATACCACAATACCCAGGGTTAAAACCCTGGGCTTAGTCGATTTGCCCCTATGGGGCGGGAAACGGTCTTCGTTGCTTGTTGTTCGTGAAACTATTGTCATGCTGAGCCTAGTCGAAGCATCTCTTAGTACCTTCAACTCATCTTTAATGCAATACCTTTACCAACACAATGAGTCATACGCAGTGGCATAAAAGCCTGACCCGGCAATGGGTCGTGGGTGGAACGTGGCGGTGGGGCTAGTAAGCGATACCATTTGAGCCACGCTGCAGGCGTGGCGAATAGTATCGCGCGGCAGTTCCACCCGCGGGGTACCCATCGGGTCGGGCTTTTCAGCCTTGATTTTCTTTGGTTCTTTCTTGTATCTAGACAAGAAAGAACGTGAAAATCGCTCTTCGTCATGCTTTTCTGTTGCGATGCAAAGCTTCACCTTTGCTCCTTGGAAAATGTGTTGCGTGCATCGCTATACATGTGGGAATAATCATTGCGTTACAAATATTACGCCCCTACGGGGCTGGAAGCGTTGTTCGTTGTTCGTGAATCATTGTTCGTGAAACTATTGTCATGTTGAGCACGAGCGAAACGTTTCATGGGGTCGATTAGAGATCCTTCGTTGTGCTCAGGATGACAGGCATGTATATTTTTGTTAACTAAACGACATTGGTTCTGAATTATTCGGAATAATATGGGTTAAAGGGAATTCAGGTGAGTTAGAGGGAAAGGGGGAAGGTAGCAATACATGGAAATCTTGAACCTTTACCCTTTATCCTTTATCCTTTATCCTTATTAAACCTTACTTTCTATTTCTCATCCAAAGATTATAAAACCAAAAACTAAAACTATGAGAAAAGTACTTTTCCTTATGCCATTAGCAGCAATAGTTTGCGGGTTTGCGTTGGTTAAAACCGAAAACCCATTCTTTACCGAGTACAAAACACCATTTAAGGTACCGCCCTTTAACGAGATAAAGCTGGAGCACTACGTACCCGCTTTTGAAAAGGGTATTGAAGAGCAGCAAAAAGAGATTGACGCCATTATTAGCAATCCTGAAACACCCAATTTTAAAAATACCATTCTTGCTCTGGACAAGTCGGGTAGGTTGCTAACAAAGGTGAGCACGGTTTTTTACAGCTTAAACAGTGCCGAAACATCGCCTGAGATGCAGGCTATAGCCCGCCAGGTTGCCCCAAAGGTTACGGCACATCACGACAATATAAGCCTAAACGACAAGCTGTTCAAGAGAATAAAGGCGGTTTACGATAACCGTATGAACCTTAAACTCGACAGCCTTCAGCTACGAACCGTTGAAAAGTATTACAACGATTTTGTTCGTAATGGTGCAAACCTAAACGACGACGATAAAGCCAAGCTGCGCGAGATAAACCAGAAGCTTTCGCAGCTGAGATTGAAATTTGGGGAGAATCTGCTCGACGAGACCAACAAGAATTTCATTCTGGTTATCGATAAACCCGAGGATCTTGAGGGTCTTTCAAAGGATATTATTGATGCAGCAGCCATTACCGCCAAGCAGTTTGGCCATGAGGGGAAGTGGGTATTCACACTTCAAAAACCCAGCATGATACCGTTCCTACAATACTCCAAAAAACGTGAGCTTAGGGAAAAGCTTTACATGGGCTATGTAATGCGCTGCAATAACAACGATAAGTTCGATAACAAGGCCATACTACTTGAGATTGCAAACCTAAGGGCTCAAAAAGCAAAGCTGTTAGGCTATGAAACCTTTAACCATTACGTTATTAGCAATAATATGGCCAAGACACCCGATGCTGTTTACAGCTTCCTGAACCAGGTAATGGAACCAGCATTGAATGCTGCCATTCGCGATAGGGATGCCATGCAGGCAATAATTGACCGCGAGGGTGGCAACTTCAAGCTTGCCCCTTGGGATTGGTGGTACTATGCCGAGAAGCTAAAAAAGGAGAAGTATGATTTGGATGAGGCTGAGCTTAAACCCTACTTTAAGCTCGAGAATGTTCGCGATGGTATGTTCTACGTTGCCAACAAGCTTTACGGTATAACATTCACCAAACGCACCGATTTGCCTATTTACCATCCTGAGGTTGAAGTTTTTGAGGTTAAGGATGATAAAGGTCAACACGTGGGATTACTATATCTCGACTACCATCCACGTCCGGGCAAACGCGTGGGTGCATGGTGTGGGCGTTTCCGTCAGCAAACCTATGAGAACGGCAAAAAGGTTGCCCCAATAGTAAATATTGTAACAAACTTTACGCGTCCTACCGAAACCACGCCAGCTCTGCTTACCTGGGACGAGGTTGAAACCCTGTTCCATGAGTTTGGGCATGCCCTGCACGGCCTGTTCACCGATGGGCCTTACGAAAGAATAGCCGGCAGTGTTCCACGCGATATGGTTGAGCTTCCCTCGCAAATTATGGAACACTGGGCAGGTGAGCCGCAAGTCCTGAAGTTCTACGCTAAGCATTACCAAACCGGCGAGGTTATGCCCGATGCGCTGATTGAAAAGTTGCAACGCAGCTCAAAATTCAACCAGGGTTTTGCTACCGTGGAGTACATTGCAGCGGCCATTCTCGATTTGGATTGGCATAGTTTTACAGAGCCTAAACAGGTAGATGTGCTTGAATTCGAGAACCAATCTATGAGTCGTATCAAGCTAATCCCAGAGATATACCCCCGTTACCGTACCTCATACTTTAACCATATTGTTGGCGGATACGCATCGGGGTATTACGTTTATTTATGGGCTGAGGTGCTCGATTCCGATGCCTTTAATGCATTTGTTGAAACGGGCGATATTTTCAACAAGGATGTTGCTGCCAAGTTCCGTAAGTATGTGCTTGCCGAGGGTGGTAACAACGATGGTATGGTTCAGTATCTGAAATTCCGTGGTAAAGCGCCATCAATTGATCCGCTTTTACGAAACCGTGGATTTAAGTAGAATATGAATAGGGGTTGCAAACGCAACCCCTAATTTTTTTCTTTAAGCGATTTTTCCTATATTTACAAGGTGTTTAAAGTGTTTACACGTTCATCTGTGTTTCTAACCCATGTAATCTTCAAAAAGCTATGAATCGATTTTTTTTACTTGTTCTTAGCCTTAACCTTTTAATTGTTATAAGCGGTTGTAAAAAGCCCAAACGATACGATTTGATTGTGGAAAACGCCACCATTCTTACCGATAGCGGTTTGGTTGATGGAAAAACCATTTTAGTGATGGGCGATACCATTGCTGGAATAATAGATGCCGGCGAGCCTGTTCGCACCCGCAAGGTGGTTGATGCCGATGGTGGCATAGTTATGCCCGGTTTTATTGATAGCCATACATCAATTGCCTGTTTTTTCAAGTCGAACGGCAAAGCTTTTGATACTCACCCTAAAAGCCTGACAACCTTTTACCGAAGCATTGTATCCAAGCATTTTTTACCCTATGGGGTAACCACTATTTTTGATGCTGAACCCGATTCCGCTTGGGTTCCTCAAATCGTAAGCTGGAAGCCAAACCCAAAACTTACCGATGTTATGGTTGCACGGTCGGTTGAAATGGGAAAATCTGCATGTAATCCCAGCCAATCACCCTACGTTTTTATTAAGGGTATTTACGATAGCAAAAACCAGGAACACGCGGGGGATAATTGCTTTTGGATTCTTACTGGAGTTCAAAATGGTTTGAACTATCCTAAAAATATCGAGGGGATACAATCAATTATGAATTCGTTACTCCTGTTAACTGGCTCATCCGATAAAGTGTTAAATAGGATTGCGAATATTTATGGCATTAGGCAAAATATACCCGATGAGCTGTTGGCCATTGAGGGGATATCGTATTTGGCTGAAAATAGCCCTGTCTTGCTCGATTCCGTTGCCGCTATTCTTGGGTCAAACAATGCTTCGGTTTCCACAGGGCTTTACCGGATAAAACATTTTGTAGATTCGGGCTTTACCACTTGCGGTATTGAGCCAACCGAAGCAATTAAGCAACGCTTAAAGTATGGATTTGCTCACCTTATGGAATATGTAAAAGCCCTGCATACAAAGGGGGTTGAGCTACGCATTGGCTATAACATGCCATTTGACGGCTCAGCCTTTGCAAAGGAACAGAACCTTCTACTAGAGTCGGGTTTTCCAGTTAACGAAATTGGTAAAATATCATCGTTTAATTCTGCTAAGGCTTTTGCCATTCATGGCAAAAAAGGTAAAATAGCCATAGGCTATACTGCCGACCTGGTGGTATTCCTAAAAAATGACGCTGGAAATAGTTTCGATTTTACTAAGGTAAAGAGAGTAATTAAAGGCGGAAGAGCTGAAAAAATGAAGTAAGGGTAATTTCCAATTGTGATTGACTTAAGTATAATTAACAATAAATTTAAACAAACAATGATGCACAAGGAATTCATTTACCACCCAAGAGATTTTCGAAAAATAGAACTTTGGAAGAATGTTAAAGATGAGGAGTGGTACAATCCTCAATGGCAGCTAAAAAATTCAATCCGGAGTGTTGATCAGCTAAAACATGTCATTAAATTAAACGATTATCAGGAGCAAGAGATACGACGTGTTGTTGATGAGCTGGAACGCCAGGGGAAGGATCCGCTCCGAATTACTCCTTACTACGCTTCGCTAATGGATGAAGATCCATTTCATCCCGATATTCCTTTAGAGGAAAAAGGAAACAAAAGGCTCGATCCAATTTTTTGGCAAAGTGTTCCTACACCAGCCAATCTTTTATTTCCAAATACCGGGAGAGAGGCATCAATGAATGAGGGGTCAAGAAGTTACGGTGCAGCCTATCAGCGTTACCCCAATAGAGTGGCACTTTTTGTTGCGCAAAACACAAGTTGCGCATCCTATTGTGTTCATTGCCAAAGGGCAAAATCGCTTGATGCTACGTGTGATGTGAATATTGAACTTATTAACAAGGGCTTATTTTATATCAACTTCAATAAAAATATTGATGAGGTATTGGTTACTGGTGGCGATGCTTTGCGGGTAAGCAAGAAACGCTTGCAATACGTTTTAGAGGAATTGAGTAAAATGGAACATATTCGTGCCATAAGAATTGCTACAAGAGTTCCAGTGGTTTTACCTATGGCTGTAACTGACGAGATTCTAACATTAATTAAAGAATCGGCCAATCGTTACACAAAGGGTCCGGAGAAATACGTTTACTTCATGACCCATGTAAATCACTATAAAGAAATTACTGCTGACTTTGCAGCAGCCATTAAGCGAATAAATAGTTATGGCTTTACTGTTCGTAACCAAACTGTTTTCTTGAATCATGTTAACGACTATTTTGTTACCCTTGCCAAAACCTTTCGCCGAATGTTTTGGGTTGGGGTTCATCCATATTACCTGCTACAGTGCCATAAAGAGAAAGGGATTGTTCATTTTATATCACCCATACAGGTTGGTCAAATTTATATGAAACACATGCAGGGATGGTTATCGGGTATTGTTAGACCAAATTATGCTGTAAATATTGAAGGAGGAGGCGGTAAAGTCCTATTAATGCCCTTAAACTATGATAATCTAAATATTGACCTGAAAATTGAAGATAAAATTTCGGAGAGTAAAGCAAAGGTTTACACCTGGGATGATAAGGAAATATTTGATTACGAGGCACTAGGACGTGCAACACCCGATGAGTATAACAAAGCATTAAGAATTATGGATAAGTTTATTGGTAGGAAGGGGGTATTTGTACCTAAAATAATTCTCATTGATAACAATGGAAATTACATAGAAACAACCAACCGCACTAAACTTCCAACATTTGAAAAGCAAAAAAAGGCTGTACTGCTTGGTTATGAGACTAACCAATCAGGTATGCCTATAACAAATCCTGCAAAGATTAGTAAAAAGCTCGATGAGCTTTATCAAAAATCTACTTTTTCAAAAAAATAAATCTGATAGTTTCCTCCGCACTATAGGTCATGCTGAATTTTCAGCATGGCCTCTTTTCTTTATATTTGCATTTTTACTGCAATGAAGAATAACATATTAAACCATAATCTAATCCGCCTTTACATTCTCAAGGTCTCCCATTGGTTTATGCTGGTTATGCCCATAGTTGTTTTATTTTACAAGGAGAATGGGCTTAACGTAAGTCAGGTATTTATCCTTCAAAGTGTTTATTCACTTTCCATTGTATTGCTCGAAATCCCATCGGGTTACTTTGCCGATGCACTAGGGCGAAAAAACACCATTTTCATTGGGGCGGTTTTGGGCTTTATTGGCTTTGCAATCTATTCAATTTCCTATGGTTTTTGGGGATTCTTAATGGCTGAGGTTGTGCTTGGTTTTGGGCAAAGTATGATTTCGGGTGCCGATTCGGCTCTGCTTTACGACAGCCTTGTTGACGCTAAGCAGCAAGATAGGTATATAAAGCACGAAGGTAGGATGACCTCAATAGGTAATTTTGCTGAAGCTTCAGCAGGTATTCTTGGCGGATTGCTTGCGGCCGTTAGCATACGTTACCCATACTACGGTCAAACCCTTGTTGCCCTTTTAGCTGTTCCGGCTGCCTTTACGCTTATTGAACCCAAAACCGAGCATAACCGATTGGAACTGGGCTGGAAGCAAATAGTTGATGTTGTAAGGTTTGCTCTCGTTAAGAACTTGCGCTTACGCTGGAACATATTGCTTTCATCGGTGGTGGGAGCATCAACTTTAACCATGGCCTGGTTTGTTCAACCTTGGTTGATACGTGCTGATACACCAGTGGAGGCCTACGGTGCAATTTGGACAGCCCTAAATCTGCTAGTGGGTGTTGCTGCCATGTTTGCCTATAGGGTTGAACTCAAATTGGGAAGGATTAGAACCACTGGGGTTTTAATACTTTTTCTATTTCTTGGCTTTATAATGGCGGGCTTTATTAGGAGTTACTGGGCAATGCCATTTATTGTGATTTTCTACCTGGCTAGGGGAGTGGCTACCCCTATACTAAAAGATAGCATTAACAGAATTGCTCCTGCTCCTATGAGGGCAACAATACTATCGGTTCGAAATTTTATTATTCGGATAATATTTTCGGTTTGGGGGCCCTTTTACGGTTGGCTTACCGATAGGTGGAGTTTAACAGTAGCCTTAACAACAGCAGGATTTATTTTTATTATCCTCTCAATCCTTACATTTATTGTGCTTTTCAAAGTTGAAAGGGAAGATTAAAACTCTAGCTCAAGCCCATCGTAGGCAAGGCATACATTTTCAGGTAATGTTTTCGCTACTTCGTTGTGAAATCCCATTTGGTGGCCAATGTGTGTGATGAAAGCTTTTCGGGGGCTGAGCTGAGCAATCAGTTCAAGTGCCTCGGGCAGTGAAAAGTGCGAGATGTGTTTTTGCGTCCTTAGGGCATTTATTACCAGATACTTAGAGCCAATAATCTTTTCCTTCTCATCCTCGGGAATAAAGTTTGCATCGGTAATGTATGTTAAATCGCCAAATCTAAACCCATATATGGGTAACTTATAGTGGTAAACCCTTATTGGGATGATGTTGATACCCATCACCTCAAATGGTTGACCATCGATGCTATGCATTTCAAATTCAGGGATTCCCGGGTATTTATGCTCAGCAAAAACATAGCTATATTCCCTTTTCAGCTCAGTAAGCACCCTTGCTTCGCCCCAAATATCCATGGGGCGTTTCTGAAGCCAGTTGTAGGCCCTAACATCGTCAAGGCCAGAAATATGGTCGCGGTGCTCATGTGTAAGCAGTATGGCGTGAAGGGTCTTTACCTTGGCCCGGAGCATTTGTTGCCGAAAATCGGGGCCGGCATCAATTACTATGTTTATTCCTTGATGTTCAATGAGTGCAGATGTTCTAAGTCGCCAGTCGCGTGGGTCGGTTGATTGGCAAACCGGACACGGGCATGCTATAACGGGCATACCTTGCGAAGTTCCTGTGCCAAGAAAAGTTATCTTCACTTACAGTGCTTTTGATTTGATTGACAAAAATATCAAATAGAGCAAAACAACCACTGCCATCACAGCGGAAGGTATTGCCGCTTCTTTACCAAAAAGGGTAAGGGCTGTGAACACCGAAAAACCAGAGCTCTTAATCCCAACAAGCATTACCATTGGTATTCTTTTTTCTTGTGAGATATTCAGGCGTCGAGCCAGGATATTGGTAAAATGCCCAAGTCCAAAGATAGTAACAACCAAAATACCTGTAATGCTAAGTAGTAGAGCAGGGGAAGAAAAGAAAACCTGCCTGTTCAACCCTACAGCCACAAAAATTAGTATTGCAAACCCCCAGTCCACAACTTTACCTCTAACCTTTTCAATAAATGGCTTAATGGGTTTCCAAAGCAAAAAGCGTGACACTACCAACGGAGCAACCACAAGCTGAAGCATCAGCAAAAGTAAGTCAGTAGGGTTGATTCCCGATGAGGTAGCAAAGAGTTTTACCATTAAAGGTGCAATTAGGATAGAACCCAGAAATGCTCCTGTAACCGAAATAATGGCGTAAACCACGTTACCTCTCAGAATAAATGAGAAAGGGATTATAGCTACACCCGGAGGGGTGGCTGCAATGATTACAAATCCGTAAAAAAGTTCTTTGGTAGGCATCAGCCAGTATGCCAGTGGTAGCATAACAGCTGAGAATGCAACGTAATTTAAAGCGATACCGGTTAGCATTGGTTTGAATATATGTGGTTCGCTCCTTAGCTGCACAAGGCTCATGCCCGTCATGGAGAATGTCATGGTTAATGCTAGTGCAGGGAATGTCAGAAACTTCAAGGAACTTGCATGCTCACCCACAATAATCCCTGCAATTACAGCAAAAACCAATATTGCATTCCGGTTCAATACTATAAGCTTTAGATATCGGAACATTTGCATTACCTTCGTAAAAATTTTTAGTAAATATAGATAGAAGGATTGAAAAAATGGCTGAAGTTAAAGGAAAACTATACCTAATTCCTACACCCATCAGCGGTAGCGAACCCGAAAATGTTTTACCCCAGCGTGTTATTGACATAACCAGGCACTTAAGTTACTTTGTGGTAGAGGAACTAAGAACTGCACGCCGGTATTTGTCGCGTATAAAGGTTCAAAAACCGATTGATGAACTTGTCTTTTTTGAGCTGAATGAACATTCCCAGCCCGAGGCGGTTGAGGCTATGCTTACACCCTTACTTCAGGGTTACGATGTAGGGCTTATGTCAGAAGCAGGTGTTCCCGCTATTGCCGATCCTGGTGCTATACTTGTTGCTGCTGCTCACCGTAAGGGAATACGAGTAATTCCTCTTGTTGGGCCAAGTTCAATCCTGCTAACCCTAGTGGCAAGCGGCCTTAACGGACAAAACTTTGCCTTTGTGGGTTATCTCCCTGTAAAACCCGACGAACGACGCAAGCGAATCAGGATACTTGAACAGCGCTCGCGGACTGAGGGACAAACACAGCTTTTTATTGAGGCTCCTTACCGTAATATTCAGCTCCTAAAGGATTTGATTAGTGTTTGCAATGAACAAACTACCATAGCCATTGCTACAGAGTTAACATCAGCTGATGAACTTATTATTACCAAAACAGTAAGGGAGTGGAAAAATATCCCACTCCCCGATATCAATAAGAAAAACACTGTATTTGCTTTACTGGCTTAAGGTTATTTGGGTTTAGTTGATGCTTTGCCCTTGCTGCTGAAATAAATGTCAAAGATAAGTGGTGTGAAAGGCGGTATGTTACTGTTGCCAATGGAGTCGTAACCGCAAAACGATGGTATTATTGCTCGTCCCCATTCGCCTTTTTTCATGCCTAAAAGCGCTTGGCTAAACCCTTTTATAACATCATTGCCTCCCACAGTAACTTTTAGCGAGTCGGTTGAGCTAAACTTTCTGCCAAGCTTTTGGGCCACGCTATCAATGTTGGTGTCAAAAACAAATCCATCGAGAAACATTCCCTTGTAGTAAACATAGGCAATAGAATCCTTTGCAAGTGTTACCGTATCAACGGTAGGTGGGGTTAGCTGAATGTAGTAAATGCTATCGTTTATGGGTTCAAGTCCAGGGTAATTTTGTGCTACATAATCATTAATCAAACTTTTTTCGTATGCTCTTGGATCTTTGATTACCTTATGGAGTTCAATATCGTAAATTAGCGACTGGTAGCCCAATCCGTTGGTTGCACTTGAGGTTCCGTAGCCAAGGTTATACGGAATGTAAAGGGTGGCTTTGCCTCCTTCCTTTAGATAACCCAACCCCTCATAAACCCCTTTGAGTAGCGTTCTGCTGTATCCGGTTATTTGCACGGGTGCTTTTTCATACTTTACAAATACAGGTGTGTAATGATAGTTGATATCAAACCTGTCGTATTGTTTTATAAGCTCACTGTTATCGGTAAACCAAACTAATCCATCAAGGGTTTTTTCAGTATAGGAGTACAGAATCCAATCGCCTTTTTGCGGCGTAAGGCCGTTACCTTCGGCTTGGCTTACAAAGTATAAACCACTTGGTTTTTTAGCATCGGCGGGGATATTGTTAACCTGAATCCATGCATTAAAACGAGCCATTTCATCACCTTCGGGGTCTTTAAAATCCTTATCGCACGAAATGGCTGAAAGTGAAAGGCCTGCAATAATCAAAAGCAAATTTCTATTCATAGTTTCTATTCAATTTCCTGCAAATATACTATTTACCAATTCAATTCAAAGTTAATTGGTTTTAATACTATCAAGTTTAACAGTTATTTCCACCGGGGTGTAGGGTGAAACCTTTGGGGTTCCTTTTTTTCCATACGCTAAAGGCGATGGTGCAATAATATTTACTGTACCGCCCACCGATGCCAGGGTAAATCCTATACGAACAGCATGAGGAGTTAGGTTGCTGAGCGTAATTGGCTCGGTTGTGGTAGAAAAACTTTCAATTTCCTGTCCGCCAGTTAGTTTAACTATATAGCTACCAAACACCTTGTCGGTTTCTGTTGGCCGCACTAAACCGGTATCAACCACTTGCTGGTAGTACAGGCCGCTGGAGTGAAGCGTATATTCTGAAAGATTGATAGTTTTAAAAAGATTTTGCTCGTTTACCTTTCCAGGGCCATTCAAGTAGATAATCTCAACATCGAAAGCTAATGGCGACCATGGCATTACCGGGCCAACATAGCTATCGCCAAATCCGAGGTTCGATGGAAAAAGGATTGTTGCCTTTTGGTTTTCCCTACAAAGTAGCAAGCCGTACTTCAAGCCATCGAGTAGGGGAGTTGAGCCTATAACAGCCCTTAGCGGTTCAAACTTGCGAACAATGGTATCAAGCTTAGCTTCAATGGCAACCGATTTAATATTGGAGTCAAAAACTGAAATGGGTGAAGTAATGGTGTAGCCCTTATACCAAAAAAGAATGGTATCGCCATAGTTTACTTCGTAACCATACGATTGTGATTGGGGTGAGCAGTAAACCCCATTACTTTTTGTGTAATTCCATTTTTTACTGCTTATGTAGCTTTCGATACTTTTTTCTTCAGCGTATCGTTTATCGGTTTCCAGTGAGTTGTCGCACGAAGCCACGACGGTCAAAAAACTCGAAAAAAGAAAAAAATGTGTTAATCTCATTGTGCTAAACCTTTCTTAACCTCCAGTATTTCAAGTTCAAAAATCACCGAAGTAAATGCGGGTATCATACCGTTTGAATTACCCTGTTGCCCAAAAGCAAGGTGCGATGGCACAATAAGCATGGCCTTTTCTCCCTCGCGCATTTTACCAATGGCCTCCTCCAAGCCCGGAATCACTTGCCATTTCTGGCCGTAAACAAACTGGAATGGTTCGCCCCGCTTGCGGGTGGAGTCGAAAAGTTTTCCGTTTAGGAAACGTCCCTCGTAGTGTATGGTTACGGTATCGCCAATTTCAACGCTACTGCGTTGTGTTTTTACTTGATGAATTATGTAAAGCCCCGATTCAGTTGGCTGTGCATCAACTTTTTGGCCATCGAGGTATTGCTTTAGTATAACCTTTTCGTATTCGCCAAAGTCGTTTATCCAGCTCATGAATGCTTCCATCTCTTTTTGGAACTCCTCGGCAGTTTTAACCTCAAGTAGTTTGATGTCAACCCTCATGAATTCACCGGGGTTGATAAACCTTGGAAGCGATGTTCCAAGGGTTTTGGTAAAGAATGGCTCAGCTTGAATGTAGAACGATGCACTATCGCCGGTATTTAGCATCAGAAAGCATTCGTCAATGGAGCCTTCATACTCAGGCGCGGTTAATTGAAACTGACGAACACCCTGGAAGAAAAGGGAGTCGTTTATGGTGCGGTATGCAATTACTGCTGTTACGTAATTAATTATCGATGCAGGGGTGTCGCCTTCGCCAAGCGTAATGAGCTTGTAATGAATTCCACTATCGGTTACGCTGTAACCGGGGAATAGTTTGGATTTATTTGAACATGCCGCAAGGGTTAAAAGTGCCATAACGGCGGGGATAAATAAGCGATTCATTGCCATGGAGTGCAGGGTTTTAGTTTTGTTTAAGGTTATAAATTTCATTGTAAAAATAGAAAATATTTCAATGCTGAACATCAACCAGCTCAACCTCATAAACTATTGAAGCCCGGGGGGGGATTTTATCCATATCGCCAATTAAACCATGAGCAAGGTGTGGTGGTAGAATAAAAAGAGCTTTTTGCCCTTTCCGCATGAGCATAATGCCCTCCTCCAGTCCCGCTTCAACTCCTCCATGCCCCACTACCATATTTTTAGGTTTGCCTGGTTCTGATTTGTAGCATTCAGTTCCGTCCAGAAGCGAAATGCGGTAGTAGTAATTGACCAAATCACCTTTTTTGGGGTATTCACCGTAACCCTTACCATAAACATATACAAATAGTCCGCTTGGGCTTTCTTTCATGGTTAACCTATGCCTATCGATATAGGCTTTTATTAGCTCCCTATCCTTCTCGGTAAGCTGATAGTTAATACCCAAAAGCTTTTGCTTGGTGTCTGGAATTGATTTTGGCTGTTCCGCAACATTTTGTGTTGAAGGATTGCAGGCACTCAGCAAAAGTAAAAAAATCAAAAGGGTATTTATTTTATTTACCATACACTATGAGTTAAGTTCTATGGAATGCTTGGCAATTAGCTCCTCAAACTGTTTCACAGCCTCATCCATACCCATGAATGCTTTTCCACCAGCAGCATTTTTGTGTCCTCCGCCCTGGTAGTATAGCTTTGAGAAAGTGTTTACAGGGAAATTACCCCTTGAACGCAACGAAACTTTCACGAAACCTTCGTTTTCAGTGAAAAGAACTGAAAAAACGATGCCTTTAATCGATAATGGATAGTTAACAAAACCCTCGGTATCGCCAATCTGATGTTTGAACGTATTTAGGTCGTTTCGGCTAAGCCAAATGCAAGCTGCACGATGCTCAGGGTAAACCTTCATGCGTTCGGCAAGAGAGAAGCCAAGCAGGCGCATTCGGTTTTCCGAAAAGTTATTGTAAACCAAACCTTGAACATCCTCAACAATTACTCCTTTGGCTATTAGCTTTCCTGCAATGGCAAATGTCCGCTCGCGCGAGCATGCGTAGCTGAACGAACCTGTATCGGTCATAATGCCAGTGTAGAGGCTTACTGCAGACTCATAGTTAATAATACTCTCGCCATAAATTTGCTCAATAACCTCATAAACCAGTTCGGCGGTTGAGCTGACCTCAGTGTATGAAATTGATATATGGAAAGGGCTTTCGGGTTCAGGGTGATGGTCGATAAGAACCCGTTTGGCGGGCGATTTTTCCAATACTTCGGCCATATCCTCTACCCGCTTGAATCCGTTAAAGTCCAAACAGAATAGCAGGTCGGCATTTGAAAGCAAATCCTCTACACCCTTTTTATCCCTTGAGTAGTGCATAATCTTATCGGCATCGGGCAGCCAACCTAAAAAGTCGGGAAAACCATTGGGTGTAACCATACGTGAGTCGATACCCTTTGCCCTAAATGCATGGTATAGGCCAAGAACTGAGCCAATAGCATCGCCATCGGGGTTGTGATGTGTGGTTATTACTATGTTTTTAGAACTGCTTAGCGCCTTTTTCAGCTCGTTAAGTTGACTTTTATCTATTTGAAGCATCCGTTAGGTTATTTTTATAAACTGTTTACAAAGATATGTTTTGAGTTTTACTTTACATTTACTATTTTGGGAAAATAAATTAACAGCCATATGAATACACGGTTTACTTTTTGTATGATAAAACCCGACGCCTTTAAAAGCGACACGGTTAGCGATATCTTGCTCGATATCCTTAAAGCTGGCTTTAAGATCCGAGGGATAAAGATTACCATGCTCACCAAGTCAAAGGCTGAGCAGTTTTACGATATACACCAGGGAAAGGAGTTTTTTGATAGGCTTACAACCTTTATGAGTTCAGGGCCTGTAATGGCAATGGTTTTGGAGCGCCCCGATGCGGTTGAATCGATGCGGAAGCTGATTGGTAAAACCGACCCAGCCCAGGCCGAGGAGGGAACAATCCGGAAAAAGTTCGGGTCCGACACAACCCATAATGCCGTTCATGCAGCCGATAGTTACGAAAATGCCGAGCGCGAGTGGAGTTTCTTCTTCTCCAAGAGAGAAATTTATTAGTGAGAGCCTTTAGTTTTAGGGTCTTTTTTTAAGAACGAATTTGTTTGATAGTTTGAAAAAAATTCATTAGCCACTCTCAACAAAAAACCATCAACTAAAAACGAACAACTATCAACTAAAAAAGCCAGTCTGTATTGACTGGCTTATCAAGTGACCCCGGAGGGATTAGTTCCGCTTCGCTTCATGATCCCTCCGGCAATGCTTGCAAGGGTTTCTTTACCAAATAAAGAAAGCCAGTCTGTATTGACTGGCTTATCAAGTGACCCCGGAGGGATTCAAACCCCCAACCTTCTGATCCGTAGTCAGATGCTCTATTCAGTTGAGCTACGGAGTCGTTTGTTTTGCGTGTGCAAAGATAGATATAATTTTTTTTTCCTGCAAAGGGTGGTCAAAAAAAAAATCCCCAAACGGGGATTTTTTTACATATTTTCGCCTTCAACGCCACGTTTCTTTTCTTTGATGCGTGCTTTTTTACCGGTAAGGTTACGCAGGTAGTAAATACGAGCCCTACGCACTCTACCTTCCTTGGCAACTTCAATTTGTTCAATGAAAGGTGAGTGTAAAGGGAAAATCCTTTCTACGCCAACACCCCCTGAAATTTTACGAACGGTAAAGGTTTCAGTAGCGCCGGTTCCCTTACGCTGAATTACAACACCCCTGAAGTTCTGAATACGCTCCTTGTTACCTTCCTTAATCTTGTAGTGAACAACCACTGTGTCGCCACTCTTGAAATCGGGGTGATTCTTTTTCTCAACAAATGCTTGTTCGGCAATCTTAATGAGATCCATTTTATACTGTTTTATTTGATTAACACTAAGGTGTGGAATATTACCGGCTCCTAAGTCCTGATAAGAGATTACACACCAATTCGGCCGCAAAATTATTTACTTTTTGGGAAACTACCAAAAATAGAAGCAATTAATTGAAAAATTTTAGGTAAAATCCAATTGGATTGTCCTTACTATATAGTCGTATCGTTTCTTCTCCGGTAAAAGTGTCTTGAGTTCCCATGCTCACCATATCCAATTTCATCGCCGGTTAGCTGAATACGTGCTTCGAGGCAATTCTTGCAATCATCGGCAGCATCGTCGGTGCAGGGTTTGTTCTCGTATAGCTTGTAATCGTTACGGTAGGCACCGGGAGTTATGTTTGGCATAACGATATTAGCTCCCACTTTTATGGCCTTTTCTCTACCAAGAGGGTCAATAGCCTGAAGTGCGGTTGGCGCAGCAATGTTGATATCCTTCATGAGGATTCGAAGCAAGGCTGTCATTTTAAGAGCCAGGTTAAAGCGTTCGGTAAGCGGAAGAAGTTTATCTCGATACTGGTAAAGTGGGGTATCGGGGTGTTCAACGTAAGGGCCCATGCCAACCATGTCCACATCTATTTCCTGCATCCAAAGCAGGTCGTCGGCAAGGTGCTCTAGGGTTTGAAAAGGCAGCCCAATCATTACCCCTGTTCCAACCTGATATCCTACACGTCGGAGGGCCTTCAGGCATTCCAGCCGTTCGTCAAAATCGTGATGCTTATCGTTGGGATGAAGCTTTGCATAGAGTTCACGGTTCGAGGCCTCAATGCGGAGCAGGTAACGAATGGCTCCTTTGTTAAACCATCGCCGGTATGTTTCCTCGGTCTGCTCACCAAGCGAAAGTGTAATTCCCAGCTCATGGTTTGTGGCTTTGTTGATTTTATCCAGTAGGTTTTCTATTCTATCAACAAACTCTTTAGTGCTTACCTCGCCAGTTTGAATGGCAATGCTTCCGTAACGGTTTTCCCAGGCAAATTTGGCTGCCTCAATTACCTCATCGTCAGTTAAATTATACCGATGAACGTTGGTATTGCCAGAACGGATGCCGCAGTACAAACAGTTTTTACGGCAAATATTCGACATTTCAATTAGACCTCTGAAGTAAACCTTGCGTCCAATATACTTAGCCTTTACCTCAGCAGCCTTTGTGAAAAGCTTTGTTTTTTCCTCACCCTCGCAGCCCAAGAGGTATACGAGTTCTTCCTTATTTAAATTATCTTTATTTAAAAGATTATCGATAATCATTGTAAATTGGTTTGTATTTTTTCCTAAGTTTACCAGCTAAAATGGTGGTTGGTAATCCTTTGCAAAAATAATTTAATTCCCATGGAACGAGCTAAGGCAATAGGTCAAATAATAGCTGTTATAAAACAGCTCAAAAAGGAAACGGATGAGCTATTTGCACCTGAGAATATTATTAACCATTCGGAATTGCTCATTGAGGAGTATTTCCAGCAACTTTTCAATCCGTTTTTAAAAAAGGTTAAAGCCGAAATCCGTTCTTTGCCGTTGGATGAGTATTTACCCATTGAGCTGGACTCATGGATTAGAATACTAAAAATGAAACTAGTTGCCATTGAGCGCGGTGAGTACACCGAGAAGTATGCCGAGGTGCTATATATCAAGCAAAGGTTTTACCCGGAGCTAATTGATGTTTTAAAGGAGTTGCAGCTTGAGGCACTTGAAGCCGAATTTGATGCTCGTGTTGATAGGGAGCAACTATCAAAGCCAATTCTTGGCCCTAACACCATAGTTCTCTCCATTGAATCGGTAGCTATGCTTATTGCCATGCTATACAACTTCAATATCATTTCGGGTGCGGTTCCCATTGATGATATTTGCAGGAGTTTTGCCGCGATGACAGGGTATAATGCAGGCGAACTGAAACAGCTGCTTAGGTTTGATGAGGAGAATGGCCGATTAACATCAATAGTAAAAGCCGAGGATATGGATGTGCTGCTTAAGCTATTGCGGAGTATTGTGGCAAGAATCGAGAACTTACGTCAGTATACCGATTAGTTATAGGGTATGCATTTGTAGGGCAGGTTGATATCGGGTAGTTCAAACAGAACTACACCCTCATGGAGCAGTTCCTCATCCTCCTCATGGTAGTTCCATATAACCTCAACTTCAAAGTTTGCGCTTCGAAACGACGATATTTTTCTTAAAACGTCGCGGAGATACTTGTATGAAGTAGAGTTGATATACCTAAAGTTAAGGTCAACTATGATTTTCGATGGCTCTTGGTTTTTGATGAACTCATAGTATTCATCGAGCCAATCGAGTATTTGCTGGTAAAATTCCTTGGCATTCTCCGGGTGCGAAATGCCGGAAATGGAAAATACTTTAGTGTCAGGGTTGAAGTATATTTCGGGTGAATCAATCTCAGCCTCTATTCTTAAAGCTTTCATTGCTCCTTTTTCAATTAACAACGTAAAATTAAACCTTTACCGTTATTAATAGCAAAGTTTTAACAATATCTTTGATGAAAATAAAAAATAAATGGGTGAAGCTATAAACCTTTTGGGTAAAATATCATCAATAATAAAACACTTTTTAACTATTTGATGGTAGTTAAAATTAATTTTGGTTTAATATTTGTAGTATACACATTAGCTTCCGGCACTTTCATGGAGAGTTGGTTAGTTAGTTCATGGAAGCTTTCGATTTTCGGGTAAAATCGAAGTGTTTGGGGCGAAGGAGGTCAACTTGACCTCCTTCATTTCATTAATTACTTCTTGAAAATAAAGTAAACCGCTAGTATCAGAAACCCAAATCCTATTATGTGGTTTGTGCGAATTGTCTCTGTTTTAAAAGCAAAAAGGGTAAAGCCCATAAATATTACCAGTGTAATAGCCTCCTGAATCACCTTAAGTTCAACAAGCGAAAAGGGGCCGCCATTCTCTCTGAAACCTAGACGGTTAGCGGGAACCTGAAAAAAGTATTCGAATAGGGCTATGCCCCAGCTAATAAGAACTATCCCCACTAAGCTTAAGTTCTCAAACCATTTCATATCCTTGAACTTCAGGTGCCCATACCAGGCTAATGTCATAAATGTGTTTGACAGCACTAGTAGCAGTATGGTGATTAAGCCTCTAGTCATATGATTTTTACTAAAAAATTGGATGCAAAATTATAGGTTGTTTTAAAATGCATTGAGTATAAACTCTTTTTATCCTATAATTTTAAGCTAATTCTTGTTAATAGTCTATCAATTTTTCGATACTTTTGTGGTGATATTTAAATATACTTGCATGCTAGTATCGATGACCGGCTATGGAAAAGCCGAAAGGGTTTTTGGAAACAAAAAAATTGTTGTTGAGGTCCGTTCACTTAACTCAAAGCAGTTCGATTTTAACCTCCGCTTGCCAGCTATTTACCGTGAACTGGAGATGGAAATCAGAACTAAAGCCGCCAAGGAGTTAGAGCGCGGAAAAGTTGATATGTCCATTAGCATTGAGGAGACTGCCGAGTCGCAGGCCATACCCATAAACGATTCCGTTTTTATGGCTTACTACCGGCAGCTAAGCGATATTGCTTCAAAAAATAGCATTAGCTTCAACCCTGCTGAGGTTGTTCCAGCCATACTCCGATTGCCTGAGGTTATTAGGGCACAGAAGGAAGAGATTGCCCCCGAAGAGCTTGACGCAGTTTTGCAGGCATGCGCTGAAGCGTTGAACGCCTTAATTCAATTCCGAAAGCAGGAGGGCGCAATTCTTGAAAAGGATTTACTGAGCCGAGTTAACCTGATACTTGATTACTTGCAAAGGGTTGAACCTTTTGAAAAGCAGCGCATTCACGATGTGCGTAAACGGATTTCGGATAGTTTAAAGCAGATTGATGCCAATATTAAGGTTGACGACAACCGTTTTGAGCAGGAGGTTATTTACTACCTTGAAAAGCTTGACATTACGGAGGAGAAAGTACGTTTGCGACAGCATTGTAGCTACTTTACGGAAACAGTTAACCAGCCTGAATCGGTTGGACGTAAGCTTGGGTTTATAGCCCAGGAAATGGGACGCGAAATAAACACTCTGGGATCAAAGGCAAACAATGCCGAAATCCAAAAAATTGTGGTGATGATGAAGGATGAGCTTGAGAAAATCAAGGAGCAATCGTTAAACATCTTGTAGGTAATGGAAGGCAAGCTATTAATATTTTCAGCCCCTTCGGGTGCAGGTAAAACTACCATTGTAAGGCATTTGTTGGAAAAATTCCCGCAACTTGAATTTTCGGTATCGGCTTGCAGCCGAATGCCCCGCAACGGAGAGGTTAACGGTAAGGATTACTACTTCCTTACTGTTGATGAATTCCGCAATAGGATTGAGAAAGGCGAATTTGTGGAGTGGGAAGAGGTTTATCCAGGGTCATACTACGGAACGCTGTGGTCTGAAGTTAAACGTATCTGGGACAAAGGACACCATGTGATGTTCGATGTTGATGTTAAAGGAGGTGTTAACCTCAAGCGGAAGTTTCCGAATAACTCGTTGGCAGTATTTGTGATGCCTCCTTCCATTGACGAACTGCGAGAACGACTCCTTAAAAGGGGAACAGAAACCGAGGAGTCGCTAAAGGTGCGTATTGGTAAAGCACAGGAGGAAATGACCTATGCAAATCAGTTCGATTATGTATTAACCAATAATCAGGTAGAAACTGCATTTGCCGAGGCTGAGCGTATAGTTGAAAATTTTTTATTGAAAAAATTATGAAAGTAGGACTATTCTTTGGGTCGTTTAACCCAATACACACGGGGCATCTGGTAATAGCCGAATATATACTTGAGTTTTCCGATTTATCGGAGATATGGTTTGTGGTTAGCCCACAAAATCCGCTAAAAAGCCCTGAAGATTTGGAAAAGGATGAGCATAGGTTAAACATGGCTCGTTTAGCTGTGCACGAGAACAATAAAAGGCTTAAGGTTTGCGATATTGAAATGTCCATGCCTCGCCCTTCCTACACCATCGATACCTTAAAAAAACTTGGCGAACTTTATCCAGGAAATGAGTTTGCTTTGATTATTGGTTCCGATACGCTTCAGACCCTCCCGCAATGGAAAAGCTACAAGGAATTGGTATCCAACTATGACTTTTTGGTGTATCCCCGTGAATGTAACGCTTACAAGCAAGATTTTCCTACTGAAAGGTTTAGCCTGGTTGATGCACCAATTATCGGTATTTCCTCCACTCACATACGTTCAATTATTGCAAAAGGCAAGGATGTTTTGGGGTATGTACCCGATGATGTATGGGACTACATTGAGCGGCATGGACTATACGGTTACAAGGGGATAAAGATTTCAAATTTATAGAATGAAAGAGTTTGAGGATTTGCTTCAGGAAGGAAGGCTTGCTGAGGCCGAGGAGTTACTTTTAACACTGGATCAAGCTGACGATATCGTTTTGTATAGCTGGGGCCGCTTGTATTCCAGAAAAGGAGAGGAAGCAAAGGCCATTTCGTACTACGCTAAAGCATTAGAGATTAACCCTAATAACGAGGAGGCCCGGGTAAGACTCGAGATTGCAAGAGAAATATTCTCGTTTCGCGATCCAAACCTATACAACCATTAGGGCATCTGCAAATTCCCTATTAGGACCTGAATTGCAATTTCAGCCGATTTGGCTTGTATTAAGGCATTTTGATACCTAAACTCAGCATTAAGGTAACGGATTTGGGCGTCGCGTAGTTCAAGGTCACTTATTAGCCCAACACGATACTTCTCAATGGAGATATCGGAGTTTTGCTTTGCCAGTAGTGCCGATTTTTTTTCAATCTCTACCAGGTTTGTTGCCAGCAGCAGATTGTTTGTAAGCCTTACGGCTTCGGCAGTTAAATCATTCTCCAACGCCTGTAGATTAAATTGCTGATTCTCCATGTAGATGCGAGCATTGGCAATGTTCCTGTTTACATTGAACCCATTGAATAGTGGAATGCCAAGTGTAACTCCGTACGAAGGTCCTATGTTCCGGGAAAGGGTGGTTGACCCATCAGGTGTGTTGCTTTGACTAAAATTATAAGCGGATGAGAGAGTAAGACGAGGATATCGTGAGGCTTGAGCTTCCTTAATGGCAATTTGCTTTAAACGTAAATTTAACCGTGAAATAAGCAACTCCTTGTTGTTGCTTTTGAGCATGGTAATTACTGAATCCTGATTGTAAAGCTTTACTTCAGGGATTTTACTTTCAATTTCAAATTGAATAGATGGATCGCGCCCAAGCAGCTTGTTCAGGGTAATGGTAAGGTCTTTAATCCTGTTAATTTGCCTTAACACTTGAGTTGAATCGGTTCTGTAATCAACCTCAGCTTGCATAACGGCAAGCAGGTAACTGGTACCAATGGCTGCTTTTTCGCGGGCAATATTAAGCCTATCGGCTGAGAGGCGCAAAATCTCTTTATAAATATCGAGCAGCTGCTTTTCGGCCGAAAGGGTATAGTAGTTAACAATAATATCCGATACCACATCCTCAACCTTAAGCTGATAAGCGATGCTGTTTATTCCCTCCAGTGTGCTTAGTCGCTGGCGGTTGGCAAACATGGCAAAACCATCAAAGACTGTCCAGGAAAGTTGAACCCCTCCATAAACTGAAGTGGTTTGATAGTTTTTTGTTTCGTTAACCTCGCCGGTTGCCAGTTCCTGGCGAATATTGTAGTTGCTTCCGCTGGCCGAAGAACTAATATCTACTTTAGGAAGGAATCCTGCTGCCCCTAAGGTGTTGTTGGTTCGAGCTACTAGTTCCTCGTTTCGGGCTATTCTAAGGGAGAAGTTGTTCTCCAACCCAATCTTAATGGCATCGGAAATTTTGAGTGTATCAGCTGATTGTGCATGTGAGGCTGAAAATGAGCTTGTAATAAACAAAAGCAATATCGATATAGTCTGTAATCTATTTTTTGTTTTACTCCTCATCATGGCGGATAACATTTGGTTTTTTTGTTGAAACATAGGTGTAAAGTGCTGGTATTACGTATAGCGTTAGAATAAGAGCAAAGAGTAATCCTCCAATAATGGTAACCCCCATTGGGATGCGGCTTGTTGATGCGGCTCCTAATGCCAAGGCAATGGGCAATGTTCCGAAAATGGTGGCAAGGCTGGTCATAAGAATGGGACGTAGCCTCTGCTTAGCGGCAAACGTAACTGCTTCAAATTTATTCATGCCCGCAATCTTTTTCTGGTTGGCGAATTCAACAATCAGAATACCATTTTTGGTAACAATTCCAACCAGCACAATTATTCCAATCTGGCTGAAAATGTTAAGGGTGTGTCCTAACATCCACAACGACAGAACTGCCCCAGCCAAAGCGAGTGGAACTGTAAACATAATGATAAGTGGGTCACGAAAACTTTCGAACTGTGCTGCCAAAACCAGGTAAACAAGAATTAGCGCAAGAAGAAACGCAAAGTATAGGCTGTTGGAGCTTTCCTCAAACTGCTGCGAGATGCCGGTTAAAGTAGTGGAGAAACTATCGTCGAGTACTTCCTTGGAAATCTCACGCATGGCATCAATGCCTTGCCCTAATGTATAACCAGGTGCCGGCGATGCGCTGAATGTTGCCGAAATGTAACGGTTGTACCTGTAGCGCTGTGGAGGAATACTCTGCTCGCTGGTTCTGATTAGCGAACCTAAATCGACAAGGTTCCCCTTTGTGCTCCGCACGTATATGTTTTTTAAGTCATCGGGATCATCGCGGAATGGCCTGTCGGCTTGGCCTATTACGTAGTATTGCTTCCCATTCCGAATAAAGAAACCGTAGCGCTGTCCGCTGAAGTAAAGCTGAAGGGCATCGGCAATATCCCTTACGGTAACACCTGAGGCCCTTGCCTTATCGCGGTCAATTTCAACAACAAGCTCAGGTTTATTAAACTTAAGGTTGACATCAACCACCTGGAAGCGTTCATCGGCCTGTGCCCGGGCTAAAAATTCGGGTACAACCTGCTTTAGCTTTTCAAAGTTTGGTGCCTGCACCACAAACTGAACCGGTAAACCACCTCCTCTTCCTGTTCTAATAGTTTGATCCTGTATTACATACGATTGGGCAAAAGTTTTAGAGCGGACGTATGATGATATTTGATCGGCAAGCTGCGCCTGTGAACGTTCACGTTCATTGGGCTGAGTAAGCAGTAGCCGAACAAATCCTCTATTTGTACCACCTCCCCAACCGGGAGCCGATAGAGCTATCATGGCCTTTTTCTCAGGGATTGTATCAACATACGAGGCGATATCGTAAATGTACTCGTCGATAGCTTCAAACGAAGTACCCTCAGGTGCAGTAACATTTATCAACAGTCTGCCTTTGTCCTCCATTGGAGCTAACTCCGAAGGAATACGGCTGCCTATAATAAAAATAATGAATAGTGAGATGCCCATAACCACAAATGCCAACCACCTGCGGTTTATAAATGATTGTAACGATCTTCCGTAATACTCCGATAGCCAGCTGATCCCCTGGCCAATGGCAGCCATCATTTTTCCTTCCTTTTGCGTTCTGGTCAAAAGGCGAGTACTCATCATTGGGGTAAGAGTAAGCGATACAATTGACGAAATTACTACAGCGGCTGCCACAACTACTCCAAACTCGCGGAAAAGACGACCTGTGATGCCTTGTAGAAATACAATTGGCATGAATACCGCAACTAGAGTGATAGTTGTGGAGATAATGGCAAAGAAAATCTCCTTACTACCAGTGTATCCAGCTTTATAGTTATCCATGCCATGCTCAATTTTGGAGTAGATGTTCTCCATAACAACAATGGCATCGTCAACTACAATACCAGTGGCAAGAACTACACCTAATAGAGTTAGAATATTTATGGTAAAGCCAAAAAGGTACATCACAAAAAAGGTTCCTATTAACGAAATGGGAATGGCAATAATTGGAATTAAGGTAGTGCGCCAGTTTCGCAGAAAAATAAAAATAACAAGAACAACGAGCATGAACGCCAGAAGAATGGTTTCCTCAACCTCAGAAATTGCCTTGCGGATATTTATTGTTGAATCGTAAGCGTAATTTAGGGTGATATCCTCGGGCAATTCCTTACGGAGCTGCTCAACACGCTTGTAAGCCTCATCGGCAATGTTGATGTAGTTTGCACCGGGCTGTGGGGTTAGCGCAACGCCAACCATAGGGATCAGCCCATTACCACGGAGTAGCGTTCGTTCATTCTCTGGGGCATAATCGGCTTTGCCTACATCCTTAACCCTAACGGGCACGTTATTGGTGTATTTAATGATCAGGTTGTTAAACTCCTCGGGTGTTTCGAGTCGACCGAGGGTTCGGATTGAAAGAGTGGTTTGGTAACCCTCAATCATACCGGTAGGAAGTTCAACGTTCTCGCGCGAAAGCGCATTGCGAATATCGGAAGGTGTTACATTGAACGCAGCCAGCTTTTTCGGGTCGAGGTATAATCGCATGGCGTAGCGTTTTTCGCCCCATATATTTACCAGACTGACGCCCTGAATGGTTTGCAATCGTTCCTTAACCACATTATTGGCAATGTCAGTTAGTTCAAGTAAATCGCGTTTGGTACTTTGAACCGTAACGGTCAGAATGGTTTCCGCATTGGCGTCAGCTTTGCTTATAATGGGTGGGTCAGCGTCGGGGGGAAGGTTACGAATGGCACGCGAAACACGGTCGCGCACATCGTTGGCGGCATTATCCATATCAATCCCCAGTTCAAACTCAACGGTGATACTACTACGACCATCGGAACTTGATGAAGTAATGCTTTTTATACCGTCAATCCCATTTATTTGAGCCTCAAGAGGCTCAGTGATTTGTGCCTCAATAACTGCTGAGTTAGCCCCAACATACGATGTGGAAACCGTAACCACGGGCGGGTCTACACTGGGGTATTCCCTAACACCGAGGTAAGTAAAGCCGATTACACCAAAAAGAATAATTACTATTGAAACCACCGATGCCAGAACTGGCCTATTTATGCTTACTGTTGAGATGTTCACTTTGGTAACCTTGTTTAGTTAAAACTTTTAGTTTTGCTTGATGTTAATGCTAACAGGCATACCGTCTCGCACAGAGGTCAAACCCGATATTATTAAGCTATCGCCGGCATTTAAGCCATCAATTACCTCAACCGTAGTACCCGTCCGTTCACCCAACCTTACCTGAACACGCTTAGCTTTACCCTGGGAGTATATAAAAACATTTTGGATATCCATGTCGGGAACAATTGCCCTAGGCGGTATAAGTATTGAACGAGGACTTTTCTCAAAAACCAGGGTTGCTCTGACGTAGGAGCCAGGTATTATCTGATTACTCTTGTTTTCGGCAATTGCCCTAACCTTAAGCGAGCGTGTTTCAGGGTCTATTTGGGCATCGGTAGCGTAAACCTTTGCAGGGTATTGTGTTTGTCCATCACCGGCTGTAAACTTTACCTCCATGTTATTGGATACTAAACTGGCGTAACGCTCCGGTATGGCAAATTCCAACTTCAAAGGGTTATCCTGAACCAGTGTGGCAATGGTTGTGTTTACCGATACAAATGCACCCGGACTAACGTAGCGCAAGCCTATTCGTCCTTCGAAGGGAGCACGCACTTCAGCTTTTTCCAACATCGCTTTCGATTGGGCTATATCGGCCCTGATGGCTTCAAGCTTATTAAGCGATGTTTCATACTCCTGAACACTTATGGCATTTATCTCGAGCATGCGCTTTTTGCGTTGCTCATCGTCGGCGGCAAGCTTCTCCTCAATTACCCTTCGTTGGAGTAGCGCTTTAATATCGGCATCGTTAATCCGTGCAAGTAGTTGCCCTTTGCGTACCATTGCTCCCTCAGCTATGTTTAGCTCAACAATTTTTCCTGCCATTTCGGAGCGTAGCTCAACCCACTCGTTTGGGAGAATGGTGCCAGGAACCGTGATAGTCCTTTCATATTCAGAGTATCCAACTATAATTCCATCAACTACTATTGCCTGCCGGCTGCGACCATCGCTAGGCTTTTTTCCCTTATCCGATTTACTGCACGATATGCTTGCCACTGTAAGTAATACAAGCAAAAGTTGATGGTATGTAAAAATTTTTCTTCTCATTTCCGTTTATTTATTTCTGAAATTTATGACTAATTTTTATCTAAAAGGATTAACCAAAAAAATGTTTAAAAAATTTTCAACTTGACTCATATTTCACTTTTGTTTAAATTTACTTTATAAAATTGAAAAGGATTGTTAAACAGTTATTTACAATTTATCTAAATAAATAAAAAAATAACCTAAGTATCTCAGCAGATGAAAAGCTTCATTAAATTAACAATCTGTGGGCTATTGGTATTAGCGAGTTATTACTCAAATTCACAGGTTGATGTAAAGATGATTCTCCGTAATCCAATTCCATCGGAGATCAGCGAATGGGTAAATGACCCTTCCATTTTCCAGCTGGTAATAACAAACATGGGCAACGATGAGTATCCCAATTGTACCGCTGGTTTTACCTTAACCAATGAAAAAGGGAAGGTGATAGCTAGTACAAAAACAGGCAGCAGGTATTTGCCAAGGTTTACCATTTTGAAACCGCCATCGGTTTTAGTACTTAATGGGCCACAGGTACTCAACATGAATGCCATTGAGTACGATAAGAGCATTGAGCAGGTTGCTCTCAACACTAATGCTTTACCCGAAGGGAACTATCAATTATGTGTTAGTATATACGATTACCGTGGCAACAACATTACCATTGGGGGTGAATACTGTATGAGTATTATCACACAAATTCCTGAACCTCCCACAATTATTTCACCATCGGATAATGAGATTTTATCGACCACTATTCCTATTTTCCGCTGGATGCCGGTTACAAACTATAACCCTCGGTCTGTTCAGCCTCGATATAAAATTAAAGTTTGCCCGGTATTTAAAGGGCAAACTCCCCGAACAGCAATTGAAGTTAATCCTGTTCTTTTTGAAAAGAACGATATTGCAACAACCTTTTATCAGGCAATTCCGGGAGATTTACCTTTTGATTTTTACCCGCAGGTAACACAGTACGCCTTGATAGTGCAGGCATTCGACACGTATGGTAAACCAATAGGAGGGAACCAGGGTAGGAGTGAGGTTGCCACTTTTAGGATAGAAAGCGATGAGCAAGGGTTTACTATTGATAACATTTATCCTATTGATGGCGATACTTTGCCTTGGGCACACCCTCAGCTTGTTGCAAACATATCTCCGTTTGGTACAAACGTTACCCAGGTTGCCCTTCAGCTAACTCTCAGGGAAGATGGTTCATCCACAACGTACTCGTACCCCAAGGTTATGTCTTATTCATCGCAACAGTTCGAAAGCCCTATTACTCCCGAATTGGCAGGAGTGGTTGTGTGTAACTATTCAGGTGGTGCTATTGCACCATTCATGGCTGCTTTAAAGCAAGGGAAAAAATATTACTGGAAGGTTGATGCAACAATTACAACCGCCGACGGTAAAACCACAACCGTTCATTCAAGGGAAACATCTTTTACAGTAGGCTTAGGGAAGGCAAAGAACTTAAAACCAGCGGCCGATACTTTAATGGAAATTGGCAAAGGTGTAGAGCTATCTTTTGAGGTTGATAAACCTCAGCAACTTAACTATCCAAATTACACCCTTTTTAACGTTCCATTTTTCAACGGTGCTTATGCCACAACTAGGGCTACAGCAAAAATTATGTTTGAAGTATCAAAAAAGCAATCGTTCGATTCGTTAGTTTACCAATCCAGTATTACACTTCCAACAACGGGTCACTATTCAACAGGCAGCGATTGTTCAGAATTTTACCAAAGAGTAAACCACAGGATTAGCCAGCTATCGGATACAGGGAAGTATTACTGGCGAGTAAAGTTCCTTGACCCAATTGACGATGCTTACTATACATCACAGCCTGAAAGTTTTAGGTTGGTTGCCGATAGCTTAACATCGTGTTTTGCTATGAATGTTGATAGGCCAACAAATAATGGAACATGGACTGAAGGCGACAAGCCAACTTTTGCAGTAAATATTAAACCTGGCATCAAAAAGAATTATGTTACAGGCGGACGGTTGAGAGTATGGAAAATGACATCAGAATCGCAAAGCATTGCTGATGCCAAAAAGGAGAAGCCCGTTTTTGATGAAAGCTTTACAGGCAATGAGAGCAGCAAAATAGTTGAGCTTTCAACCGACTTGAACGGCTATACCCGTTGGGATTTACCTTTTGTGAATGGCGACTCAAATTCTAAGGAGTTCAAGGGTGATGATAATACTTACTACACATGGAACTTCCGGTTGAACTACAACAAAGATTCAATTAGAACCGATGGTTGCAAGTGCAAAGCCGATTCAGTAATATCGAATCAAGGCGTATTTCAGATTAAAACATCGGCAAAGGATGAGAACACTTGCCCTGGCAATTGCTTTGCCGAAGCACCTACCAATACTACGCCTGGCACGCAAACACTTGCTAAGGATAGCACGGTTACCATTGGGAATTTCACCATGAAATTGATTAGTGTAAGCGGCACCCCCGCTTCGCTTACAGGTGAGGGTTCAATCGAAGTTCCATACCTAAGAGCTCCAATTCTAGTTGAGTTTTCAAATATTAAAGTTAATAGCGATAATAAGGTATACCAAGGCGAGGTGTTTGCTAAAATAGATCCTGCAGCACCTTACTCAAAAGCCGATGGAAATGACTTTGAAGGAAAAGTTCTTGGTTGGAGCGATAATTTGTTGCAAAGTACTTACAACCTTTCAGCAAGCGCTGGGCGACTGGTTAGTGCCCTTGTAAATACAAACCCCGTTAGCCTTCCGCTTGGACTTGACCGCGATTTTGATGGGTACAAATCGATTGTAGCCATTATAGCAATGAAATTTACACCAACCCAGGCAGTGTTAAATGCTGCCACCTGGGTAGAACTTCCATCGTTGGGGCCTGATGTGGGTTTTGGTTTTGGTGCTAAAAACCTTTGTTTCCACAAGGATGGACTTGCCGGCATGAAACGTGCCGAGCTTTACCTTGTACGCGACTTTGGTTATCAATCGGGTGAAAGTTGGAGTTTCCTATTCAAATCGCCAACCCCTACCGATTCAGGAACCTATGCAAAATGGGACTGTAAAGGTTTACATCACATTGAGGTAAAGGCAGAGGTTGAGTTCCCCAAAACCTGGTTAAAGATGGCCAACACCGACGACTCGTTGCGAAACGTAAAAGCTTACTTTGCCGGGAGGGCAGAAAAGAACGGAAATTCATGGGGGTGGATACTAAACGCGAATATGGATGAGTGCGAGTTTACTCAACTACCCGGATTTAAGATGAAGGTAAATAGCATGGTGTTCGATTATACAACCATCCGAAATCCTGAAAGCATTTCATTCCCTACAGGCTATACGGGCGATAAGACAAATACTTGGAAAGGTTTTTACATTAAGAATGCCGAGGTTACACTTCCCGATAATTTAAAAACATTTGACGATGCAAATCCTAAAATACAGGTTTCAAACCTGATTATCGACCGTAATGGTGTTACAGGCAAGCTATATGCTGAGAATCTTTTCCAGGAATTTGATGGTGACTTTGGGGGGTGGGGAGGAAGTATTGATACTCTCAAGGCGGAGATGATTAATAACACTCCTATAAATTGGCGAATGAGGGGTAGGATTAAAACCTCGTTTACCGACACCCTGTTTGTTTACAATGGACTCTACAACCGTAGCGTGAACCAGGACAATAACACCATTAGTAAAGACTATAATCTCGAGTTAGTTGTAAACACTGAACATGGTTATGAGCGGGAAATACCCATATCATGGCTTCCGACCAAAATGAAAATTGAACCAGCAACTTCAATCAAGGTAACCTACGATAAAAAAGATGTTAAAGCCGAGGCCAATATCAATGCGACTTTATCGTTTGAGGGTTCTAATGATATTTTGTCGAAATTAGATTTTAAGGGTATAAAGGTTGAGGGGCTTAAGTTTAAAACAACTGAACCATACGTTGAGAATGGTAATTGGGATTTTGCAAGCCCACAGCACTCCTTGGCCGGATTCCCAGTTAATATTGATGGCGTAAGTTCAGTAACTCGTTTTAGCGATGGTGCTTTTGGACCAGGAATTCGTTTCATCCTGAATATTGGTTTACAACCAGGAAGTAATGCGGTGAATGGCACTACAACTTTAACTTTGTGGAGTAAGTTGCTAAATGAACAAGGGCGGCAGCGCTTTGTTTTTGATGGGGTTGAACTCGATTCAATTGGCGTAAACGCCGATTTGGGTGCTGTTAAAGTGCGTGGGGGTTTGAACCTTTTCCAATCCGATGCCACCTATGGCGATGGTTACCGAGGGGTTGTAACAGCAAGCTTTATCGATAAAATAACGGCCTCGGCAACTGCCCAGTTTGGAATGGTTAACAATTTTAGATACTGGTATATCGATGCCAAAACCATATTGCCTACAGGACTGCCAGTATTTTCAAATTTTGCTGTATATGGTTTTGGCGGAGGAGCTTGGTATAAGATGCGCCGTTCCGGCACAACAAACCTGGCCGAACAGGCTGCTGCACCCGATAGCAGTAAAAATCCTTTAAAAACCAACTCAGGATTCACCTATGTTCCTGATAACTCAGCTTCGTTAGGGTTATCGGCGCAGGTTGTAATGGGAACACACCCCTCAGCCGAAACCTTTAACGGCGATTTTACCTTGCAGGCACAGTTCCAGAGCGGCGGTGGTTTGGGTACTGTTTCCCTGCTTGGGAATGGATACATGCTTTGCAGTATCAATGAGAGGAACAAAGCCAAAATTCTTGCCGATGCCGATATCACCTATAGCGTTCCTGAACAAACCCTTCATGGTGTTTTTAACGCAAATGTAAATTACCAACCCCTTACGGGGTCAGGGCAAATGGTTATGCACTTTGCACCCGATTTATGGTATGTTAAGTTCGGAGAACCCAATAATCGTATGCGATTAACCTTTGCCGACTGGCTTAGGAGCGATGCTTACCTAATGGTGGGTCAGCAACTACCGCCACCACCCGCATTACCAGTTGAAATACAGCAAGCATTTCCGGGTTATTCTCAAAGTCGGAGCCCCATGATTGAAACGGGGAATGGTATTGCATTAGGTGCAAGCACTGGGTTTAGCACAGGGCGTCAGCAGTATATGATTTTTTACGGCGATGTGGCTGCCCAGGCCGGATACGATATGGCAATGCTTAAGTATAATGGCATTTCATGCGATGGCCGAAGTGGTGAACTGGGTATTAACGGTTGGTATGCAACTGGTCAGGTTTATGCCTACCTTAACGCTTCAATAGGCATGCACGTTGATGTATGGTTTACCAGTGGCGATTATGAAATCCTAAGTTTGAACTCTGCAGCCATGCTCGAGGCTGGATTGCCAAACCCAACCTGGATGAAAGGGGCTATTGGTGGAAATTACAGCATTCTTGGTGGTGCCGTTAAGGGTTATTGCAATTACCGTTTTAGTATGGGCGATGAATGCCAAATGCTAGGCGATAATCCCTTGACTCGTATCGATCTGATTTCGGATATAAGTCCAGTAAGCGGACAAAATGGTGTGGATGTTTCAACTGAAGCCCAGTTGGCTTTGAACTTCAAGCTAAATGAACCTTTCCAGGTTAAGGAGATGACCAATAATGGTCAAACCCGCATACGAACCTTTAGAGTTAAACTGGACAGGTTTAAAATTGCTAAAGCTACCAGTAACGACTCTATACCTGGAAGGTTAAGCATTGATTCCGAAGGATTTTCTGCATACTACAAACCATTCGAAATGCTTGAAGGACATACCAGTTTTAAGGTGATGGCCTCAGTTTACGGCGAAGAACTTGTTAATGGAGCATGGCGCCCAGCTACAAACCAAAACGGACAGGTAATAAAACAGCAGGTTGTAACAACCTTCAAAACAGGCTCTAGACCCGACCGAATTACTGAGCAAAATGTTGCCTACAGCTACCCGGTTATGGGGCACCAATATTTCTTACAGGACGAATGCCGAGCCGGGAGGGTTCAGCTAAAATCGGGACAAAGCTACTTGTTCCAACCCCGTGAGGGTTACGATGTGCAATTCATTGCACGTTTTATGCCTACCGATATTGCTTTAACACCAGTTGATGTGCCGCTTACTTATAACGCTTCAACCAACACTTTGCTCTTTGATATTCCTAATCTGATCAACAGTAAATCATACTACATTCAGTTTATTAGGAAGGAGATTCCAAACGATCCAAACCTGGCTCGGATGCTTGAGTTAGGTCAGCAATTTATAAATAGCGGTGGAATAAACTCGACTTTATCAGTAAGCGAAACAAGCATCTATAACAGAGGTGGATCCCAGGTAAATCTGGTTAGGAGAACTATTAATCAAAATTCAAATCTTACATCGGGTGAGAGGTTGCTTTATGCAGTATGGTTCTCTACTAGCAGGTTTAATACGCTGAGCCAAAAGTTGGCGACATTTAATCATGTTTCAACATCGGCTGAGGTAAATGGTAATTTTGAACGGCTTACCGCAAATTACCATGGGAGTGAGTGTTTCGATAAGTTTGATTTTACTCCAATTACCTGGGTTTCTTCAGGAACTGTTAATAGATTTGGCCCGCTTGTTAGGATTAACGCATCGGAGCGCAATTCCCAATGGCATAACCAGTTTGCCAACCCATTGGTTTACGATGAAATTGAATGGATGAAAAGCAATGGATACTGGAGTGGCCCGATTAGATATAACCAGTATTTGAGCGATCCTTCTTTAAATTTTGTTGACATCGATTTTAATACAGGCATGCCAGTTTCAGTGAATTCACTTGGTCAACCATTTGGAATTGGAGGAAGTGGTGGCGCTGGACAATCAGCTACTGGTGCGGCTGCTGTTGTTCAAAGCGGGTTTTTTACCTCGTCGCAACCGCAAAATTTAAATTTGTTCCAGTCGTCTTCAACTCCTTACCTCAAGCTAACCTATAACCATGGCATTATTGTCCCTGCCGATTTTATGAGCCTCAGGAATCGGGCGATGGCAACACTATCGAATCCCCTTGTTACCCTTAATGCAGCAAAACGAAGTAGATTAAATTCCATAGTAAATAGGAATTACCAGCGAATGTTCAGGGGAACCTACCCAATTAATTTCTATTACGATTACTTTGGTTGTAGGGTTATTGACACTGAGCCTGTTAACATCAGTAAACCATTTATTTACTAAAAAGCAAATACTTGAATATGATGAAAAGGTATCTGCAAATTAGTATAACAGCCTGTTTGGTTACTTGTTTTATGGAATCTCAGGCTCAGGATGAAACAAAGAAGTCGAGAGTAGATGTTAAAGCATCTGCAACTCTAACCAGCAACTTCTACTCCTCTAGCGGAATTGATCCCCGCCAGCCAGGAAATATGCAGTACGGTATTGTTCGGGCTAGCGTTATGCTTTGGGATATGGTAGAGCTCCCCTTTGAGCTTTACTTTACTACCGGTCAAACCCGATTTCAGCAACCATTTAATCAGTTTGGTGTAAGCCCAAAGATATCGAACTGGCTTACGTTGCATGCAGGCTATTTTTCAACCCGTTTCTCCGATCTTACCTTTGGCGATTTACGTTTGCTGGGTGGTGGTTTTGAGTTAACGCCAGGTAGTTTCAGGTTTAAGGCAGTTTATGGTCGAAGCCGACAGGCTATTGAGCCCGATAAGGTAAGCTTTGCACCGGGAGTGTATAGCCAAAACGCTTATGCAGTATCGTTAGGGTATGGAAATCTTTCCAAATCATACTTTAATATTAACCTATTCCACGCAAAAGACGATTCGACATCGGTAAAAAGCGATTCAGTCAGAGTTATGCCTGCTGAAAATCTTGTTACATCGGTTGATTTTGGCATACGTTTCGGTGAATATGTCACGCTTAGAGGGGAAGGAGCCTTATCGGCTTACTCATCAAACCTTAATTCTGAAAAACTCGATAATGTTAAAGTTGATGTTCCTGAGTTCCTTTTTACTCCCAATGCCTCATCTCGTATCGATGGTGCTGGTATGTTAAGCCTCGATATCAATCCTTCAGCATATTGGTCTGTATCGTTAGGTGCCCGATGGGTTGGCCCGGGGTTTAATACCCTTGGGTATGCTCTAATGCCAAACGATTTGTTGGAGTATTCCCTTTCGCCAAGGTTGCGTCTATTTGGAAATAAATTGATCTTGCGCTCACGCATTGGGTTGCGCTACAATAACCTACGCGATAATCGCATGGCCACCACAAGCAGGTTTACCGGAATGCTAAGTGCTACATATCAGATTACCCGCATGTTTGGTATTGACGGAAACTACAGTAAGAACCAAATAGAGTCAGGGCATAAGATTGATACCCTACGCATATCAAATGTGTTTGACTCATTCACGCTTACTCCTCGATTATCGTTCCAGGCATTAGGGGGTAATAATAACGTTATGCTTACCTTCAGCTATCAGAATTCTTCCGATAAAAACGCATACACACAAAATCTCAATAATGTGAAAACAAGTGGGGTAAATGTGATTCACATTCTGACCTTCCCAAGTTCATTATCGTTAAGTACCACATTACTCTACAATAAAACCGCGATGGATTTATACACCTCCACAATAACGCATTTGAGCGAAACGGTTGGTAAGCGTTTCTTCAAGGATAGGTTAAATACTTCAGCAAGTATAGGAGTAAACTGGGTTGAGGTAACCAATAAAAGCACACAATTGGTATTCAGGGTGAATGCTACTTATAGCTTAAAAAAATATGGTAGTTTAAGTTTTTTTATAACCAACAACAGCTATCGGGGTTATGGCGTAATATCGCAAAACTACAGCGAGATATATGGCAACTTACAGTATAATATCAACTTTTAAAAATCACTAGCAATGAGAACCATTCTAAATATATTTAGTTCCATTTCCATAGTAATTCTGTTGTTACCAGCAAAGGTTCTGCCACAACAAATTGATAAATCGGGAGCAAACCATACCTCCATAAAGCTGATTGCCCGTGCAACATCTGATTCAGTAGTCCTACGTTGGGCCCCAACATCACCAGGAGGATGGTTTATTGCCAATACTGTTGGTTATCGTGTGGAACGATTCATGATGGAGGAGGGAAAAGATATAACCAGCAATGGTTACAAGCCCATTACCCAGGAGCCCATAAAGCCCATGCAGCTCGAAGCGTGGATGAAATATGCCGGCGTAAACAATAAATTTTCGGCTATAGCCGCCCAGGCATTGTATGGTAAATCGTTTATTCCAAGCCCCCTTAAATCGGACAGTCTGATTAATCTAAGGAATGCCGCCGATGAGTTAACAAACCGATACTCATTTGCACTTTTTGCTGCCGATAACGATTTGATTACCGCAAATGCTCTGGGGTTAAGGTTTGTTGATAGAGAGGTTATTCCCAACTGCCGATATATCTATCGGGTAATGTTGGTTGAAGCTACAAAGGCGATGACTTTTGATACAGCATACATAATGGTTGAAACCCAACCAGCCAAGGCTTTGACTTCCCCTGTTGGTTTCAACTATCGGAGCGGCGATGGTTCTATCCAACTTCTATGGCCTAATGCCCTTAACTCTGAGTATATTGGGTATTACCTCTATCGTTCCGATGATGGTGGCAAGACATTTTACGCTAAAAACCAAATGCCAATCGTACATGCTCAAAGTGCTAACCAGGTTGCTTCGGAAAATATACTCTATATCGATACTGCAACCGTAAACTACAAGGTTTACAGCTACCGTTTAGTTGGTGTAACTCCATTTGGAGAGTTAAGTGCACCCGCTGAGATAAAAGCATTCTCCCGCGATCTGACACCACCTGCTGCCCCAATACTGAAAAAAACAGTTCAAATAGCCTCAGGAAAGATTAAACTTTCATGGGATTATAAATCGCAACCTGCCGATTTAAAAGGTTTTGTTATTTCGCAAAGCGATAATGCCAATAACGGATACAGGTTTATTACTAACAAGCCGCTTTCCAAAAACACCCGGGAGTATGTAGTTGATATGGGCGATGATTTTGAGGCATACTTCATGGTAGCCTCTGTAGATACTGCAGGAAATTTGGGTTTTTCGCTTCCAATTTTAGCAACCCTTTCTGAAACTCCTGCTCCAAAAGCGCCACAGGATGTTAAGGGTAAAATCGATAAAAATGGTTATGTAACCCTAACGTGGAAACCCGTTAACTCTAAAAATATTACTGGCTATAGGATTTACAGGTCAAATGACCCTTCGCACGAGTTTATTGCCGTTAATGGCTTAATACATCCCGATACGGTATTTATCGACTCCATTTCGCTTAACACTTTATCAAAGAATATTTTTTACCGGGTTGCCGCTGTGAATAGCAGGTATCAGTATTCTGAACTATCACCAATCCTCAAACTCCGACGTCCCGATTCTAATCCTCCTGCTCCCGCTGTAATTAATGATGTTACTGTTACTGAAAAATCGGTTACTTTACACTGGCATTGTAGTCCAAGCATCGATGTGGCAATTCAACGATTATACCGTAGAACTGATAACGACTCGCAATGGGTTGTTATCGATAGCCTTAAACCGGGCATAAATAAATATGTTGATTTTAAGGTAGTGCCAAAAACAACATACTATTACACCATTGCGAGTGTTGATAGTTCAGGAAATGTATCAAAAATGGCTAATGCCGTTTCGGCTCGCCCATACGATACGGGAAAACGTGAGCCCGTAAAGCAGTTAACCGCGCAGTATGATAGACAAAGTAAATCGGTTACCCTGAAATGGCAATATCCGGGTATTACTGCAACAAGCTATTGGTTTGTAGTGTACAGAGCTAATGGTGATAAAGGTTTTGTTGAACTGAAAGGATTAAAACCCGATATCCTTGAGTTTACTGATACATCACCTTTAAAGGGTTCAAACACGTACGGGATTGTAGTGATGACCAGCGACGGTGGTCAATCGGAAATGGTAGTACAGAAAGTTGTGGTTCCGGATTAAAGGGTTTGAATACTAAGCCCCGCTTTAGGCGGGGCTTACTATTGGTTTTTAGGTTAATTTTACTCAAATCCGTCATTAGAGATTTTACAAATAACGGATTTGGGTTAATTGAATCAATTGTTTTTTGTAATACACCATGAAATTTGACTTTCCGAGATAGTTTCTAATGGTTTATGTGGGCGTACATTAAATCAGCCCAATTTTAACTCCTGCCCAGCTGCTTGCCATGAGTAATGCCTTTTTTGTGTTGCTAATACGGTAACGTTTACCAAGAAGCTTGTGAGGAGGAATCCGTTTAATCTTATGGAAGAGCGAGAGGTAGTATCGGTAAGCTACGTAAACACCTAGCTTGGAATTGCTTTCAAGTTCTTTGATTCCTTCAAGGGCAGCATCAAAATCCGATTGGATATCGGTTTCAATTTCTAGTTTTTTTTCAGGTGTAAAGTTGTTGAAATCAACATTGGGGAAGTAAACCCTACCCAAATCGTTAAAATCCTCGCCCATGTCGCGCAGAAAGTTGATTTTTTGGAATGCAGCGCCAAGCCTCCGGGCTGGTTGGTAAAGCTTTTCATACTTCTGCTGGTTGCCCCTGCAAAAAACTTTTAAGCACATAAGCCCTACCACTTCGGCTGAACCATAAATATACTCACTAATCTTATCCCTATCGTAGATAGCTGGGTTAAGGTCCATTTCCATGCTTTGCAAAAAGGCATCTATCAGGTGTTGGTCAATGTTGTATTTATTGACCACTAGCTGAAAGCTTTGTAGTATTGGGTTTAATGAGATACCTTCCTCGATTGCTTTGTAGGTATCGGCTTTAAAGCGATTAAGGAGTTCGGCCTTATTGTAGGGGTGGAATGAGTCCACAATTTCGTCGGCAAAACGAACAAATCCGTAAATGGCATAAATGGCATCGCGGGTAGGTTTATCAAAAAGGCGTGTGCCCAAGGAAAAACTTGTGCTGTAGCGTTTGGTTGTTATTTTGCTACACTCAAGGCAAACATTATTGTATAGTTCAATTCTTTCGGTCATCATACCGTTTTACAATTTGCTCAACTGTTAATTTTGAACTAATAACTGCCATTGGCAAGCCCGTTCCGGGAATGGTGCTCGATCCCACATAGAATAGGTTTTTGAACATTTCATCGGTATTGTGGGGTCGCATGTAAGCTATTTGGTTTAAATCGTGGGCAAGGCCAAGACCGCTGCCCTTGTACAGGTTAAACATTTTTTGCCAGTGCGCAGGGTTGTAAATAATTTGCGTTTCAACATTTCCGGCAATATCGTAATTAACCCTCTCGCTGAGGTCAACTATGATGTTTTGGGCTAACTCATTGCTATCGGTCCAATCGGGTTTATAGCGTAAGTCGGGAACAGGGCAAAGAATGAAAAGGCTTTCGTTTCCATCAGGGGCAAACTCAGGGTTTGCTTTCGATGGGACATTAACGTAGTAGTAAGGTTTTTCTAAGCTAACCTGATTCTTAAAAATCTTGGAGCTGTATTCCTTAAAGTTAGTTCCCAAAAAGTAGTTGTGAACACTTAAACCATCAATTTTACCTTTTACTCCCAGGTAAACAGTAAAAGGGGCAAGAGTCCATTTCATTCTATCGAGCTTGTTCTCGCTGTAGGCTTTACGCTTAAGTATTGCACCCCTAAACCATGCTGCATCGGCATTTACAACAAAAATGTCAGCACCCCATATGTTGCCATTTTGGTCAATAACACCGGTTAGTTTTCTGTTGGTGTATTTAAAATCAACTATCTCGGTATTGTAGTGGAATTTTACACCCCGCTTTGAGAGAATATCAACAATACCATCAACAATCTTATACATACCACCGCGAACATTATGGTATCCATCGTGCTTCAGCTCAGTATAGGTAAGAATGGAGTAAACCGCAGGGGTATCGAATGGTGTTGCCCCCAGGAAAAATGCCACCAATGAGAAAATCACTTTCACCTCGTAGCTGGTAAACCTTCGGTTAAGCTCATCCCACATCGATTTAACCATTAGAGGAGCATGCCCCCACGGTACGGAAGCTAGTCCTAATGCGTATGAAAGCAAGCTGTTAAAGTTGCGGTGTACAATTCTGTTTTCCACATCGTGGAATAGCTTACCCGTTTTTTCCAGGTATTGGTACATTTTTTCTGCAAAATCGTCTTCAATTCCTTCAAACTCCCTGGCCAGCTTGTGAATATCTTTATGTATTGTAAAAAACTTTTTGGAATTGCTAAAATTTACCTTGTAGAGCGGATCGAGCTCAAAAAAGTCGAAAGGTCTTTCTATTCCACAAAAATCAATAAGTTCCTTAAATTCATAGCTCATGGAAAAGAAAGTAGGCGCCATATCCCAGGTGTAGCCATTGTGTTGCAGCTTATTTAAACGGCCTCCGGGTTGATGGTACTTTTCAATCATTTCCACTTCAAAGCCTAGCGTTGTTAACCTAAGTGCAGTTGATAAACCACCAAGCCCTGTCCCAACAATTACAACTTTCCTTGCCATAAATACTTATTTGCTATTTAAAACACATTAACACACATTAAATATACAATTTTAATTAAATTTACCATGAGTATTAACCAGAAATGCCTTATTTTGTTTAAAAAGTATGCAAACGGTTTCAACAGTAGGGGCGGGAATTGGCGGAATTGCCACAGCAATCCGATTAGCGCGCAAGGGGTATAGGGTTAAAGTGTTTGAACAGCAACCTAATGCTGGTGGTAAATTGAATGAGCTAAGACTTTCAGGTTTCCGGTTCGATGCGGGACCATCGTTATTTACTTTACCACAGCTGGTGGATGAACTTATTGCTGGCGCCAACACTTCGGCATTCAACTACCAAAAGTTGGAGTTAATTACTCGGTACTTTTTCCCCGATGGCACTGTCCTTGATGCATGGGCTGAGCCTGAACGCTTTGCCGAAGAGGTTGCCCAAAAGTTTAACGACAAGCACACCGATGTGCTGCGTTACCTAAAGGAGAGTAGAGAGCTTTACGAACTTACAGCCAATACTTTTGTTTATAGTCCTTTCCCTCAGCTAAAGAACTTTTTTACCCTGCAATCGCTCAAACTTGCCATGAATCCTAAAAAACTCAAGGCGTTTGAAACCATGCACGAGGTAAACTGTAAGTACTTTTCTGACCACCGAACAATCCAACTCTTTGATAGGTATGCCACATACAATGGTTCAAACCCATACCTTGCACCCGGAACGCTTACCATGATACCCCACCTTGAGCATAATATTGGAGCTTACTTTCCTACAGCAGGGATGTATGCCATAACCACCGAACTGGTTAAAATTGCCCAAAACCTGGGTGTTGAATTTGAATATAACGCTCATGTGGATAAGGTTGATATCAGAAATGGCCGAGTGGTAGGCATTAAGGTAAATGGAAGTAGTGCTGAAAGCAACTATGTGGTCAATAACACCGATATTTTCACGGCATACCAAACACTTTTACACGAGGTCCCTTTAGCCAGCCGATTGGCTGCACAGCAGCCATCATCATCTGCATTAATCTTTTACTTTGGGGTTAAAGGTATACACCCTAAGCTCGATGTCCATAATATCCTCTTTACGTCCGATTACTACTCGGAATTTAAGGCCATGGAGCAAGGTTCAATTTTCAACGACCCAACCGTTTACATTTTTATCACCTCAAAGCGTATTGCCGCTGATGCTCCCGATAGGCATGAGAACTGGTTTGTGATGATAAATGTACCTCCAAATACTGGGCAGGACTGGGATGAACTAAGGCTCAAAGCCCGCGAGGCAATACTTGTAAAAATTAAACGTATGTTAGGTATTGATTTGGCTAGTTTAATTGTAGCCGAGGACTATTTGGATCCCGTTCGGATTGAGAAACGTACCGGGTCGTTCCGCGGTTCGCTTTATGGAATTAGTTCCAATAACAGAATGGCAGCGTTCAACCGCCATCCAAACAGAAGTAAAAATGTTAAAGGTCTTTACTTTGTTGGCGGAAGCGTTCACCCAGGCGGAGGAATTCCGCTTTGCCTAGCTTCGGCCAAGATTGTTGATAGCTATTTCAAACCCTTGTAGCATGAATCGGCTTGCTGGATATTTTAGGGTGATAATCCCCATAGCATACCTTATTGGCATTGTGGGTATCTCAATAAAGATAGATAATCCACAATACTTTAAGGTTACTTCCATTTTTGTTCCAGTATCGTTTTTGATACTAATGTTATTCCACAGACCTCATAGTTTTAGGTTTTGGATTACATTGGCATCGATTGGCTTAATGGGTTTTTTAGTTGAGGCCATTGGAACTAACACGGGTCTGATTTTTGGCCAATACACGTATGGCAGTTCTTTGGGTTTTGGAGTGTTTGGAACACCCCTGAATATGGCCATTAACTGGATGATGCTTGTATACCTTGTTGCCTTTGTGTTGCAGAAATGGAGTATCAACCCTATCCTAAAATCGGGGGTATCAGCTATCATCCTAACGTTGTTTGACTGGGTGCTTGAACCGGTAGCCATCCGGCTCGATATGTGGCGGTGGGATTTACAAACCCCTCCCTTTCATAACTATATCGGTTGGTTTTTATTCTCGTTCATAGTATTTAGCATCTTTTACCGGTTTGCATCAAAATTGCATAACCCGCTTGCGAATACTTTTACGGTAATGCATAGTTTGTTTTTTATCGTTCTAAACCTTATATTTAGGTTGATTTAAAATTTGGTATCGAAGTGATTAAACCGGCACATAACGCATTGTATGAGAGATTCTTCAATGCTTACTTTAACTATATTCTGAGACGTAATTTCAGGGAAATCCGAATTGAGGGCGATTTTGTTCCTGATAATCGCCCAATTTTACTTGTACCAAACCATTTTAGCTGGTGGGATGGTTTTTTTGCATGGAAGCTTAATACCATGCTGCTACACAAAAAGTTTTACCTGATGATGCTTGAAAGTGAGCTTAGCAGGCATCGTTTTTTTGCAAAGCTGGGGGCTTTTTCCATTGCTCCCACATCAAAAGGAATGCTTGAGAGCTTAAGGTTTGCCACTGAGGTTATAAAACAACCCAATAACCTATTAGTTTTTTATCCTCAAGGCAAACTGTATAGCCAGCATCACATGGCACTTGAGTTCCAAAAGGGTATTGAACGTATAGTGGAGCAATCGGACACCTTCAGGCTGCTGATGTGCGCCAATCTTATTGACTACTACGCCTACCCAAAACCATCGATAACCATACACCTGCAAGAGTATGAGCGGCTACAGGATTTTAGTTTAACCCAATTCCAGCTTACCTATAATCTTTTCCTAAAACAGAGCATTCACAAACAGGACAAAATACACAGACAATGATACTGTTTTACCTAGTGCTTCCTATTGTAATTTTTGCAATTATTCGGTTTTTGGTTACGCTTTTCAACTACTTTACTCAACCCTACTTGCAGAACTATCCGATAATATCGTCCGAAACCGTTTCAGTGCTTATTCCTGCACGCAATGAGGAATCCAATATCTGGAGTCTGCTTACCGATTTACAGCAGCAAACCTACGGAAGTATAGAGGTAATTGTTTATAACGATTCCTCAACCGATGCTACCGAACAGGTTGTTGAGGAATTTGTTAGGGTTGATAATCGCTTTCGACTTATAAACGGTAATGCATTGCCCGATGGATGGTTAGGTAAAAACCATGCCTGTCATCAGCTTGCCTTACAAGCAAATGGCAATTACCTTTTATTCCTTGATGCCGATGTTAGGGTGGAGAAAAGTTTTGTGGGGCAAGCCTTGGCTTACATGCAGCATAAGAAACTTCATCTACTATCGTTTTTCCCATACCAGGTGCTAGGCTCATTTGGTGAGGCCATCACTGTTCCTGTAATGCAGTGGATTTTACTGTCGTTATTGCCCTTAAAGCTCGTTTTGTGGAGCCGTCGTCGGTCACTTTCGGCAGCCAACGGACAAATGATGATGTTTAAGGCAGAAACCTACCGTAAACATCGTTTCCATGAAATATATAGAAGCAATCCGGTAGAGGATATTCTAATTGCCAGAGAGATGAAACGATTGAGGTATCGTATTTCCACCCTACTTGGCACGCCAGGCGATATACGCTGTAGGATGTATGCTAGCGGTAGCGATGCCATTGAGGGTTTCTCAAAAAACGTTTGTGAGTTTTTTGGCGGCAATAAGAATGTAATGTTCAGCTTTGCCGCCATTACCACATTAGGGCCTTTCCTGGTGCTATTTTTTATGCCATTCCCGTTAGTTTTTACTTACTTTTTTTCGGTCATAATGGCGCGTCTGTTTATTGCTGACCTCTCCAAACAAAATGTTTTTAAAGCTGTTATACTTTTTCCATATCAACAGATTTCATTCCTGCAAATGGTGATACGCTGGGAAAAAAATCGTAAACGGGGAACTCTGGTATGGAAGGGAAGAAAAATATAATAGTATTTCTATGGCTAAAGGATTATTTTTAGTTGCCATCTTTTCCATTTTGTTGCTTAATCAGCAACCTTTAGTCGCAAGTAGTACCGATGATTTCGACCACCGGCTCTATGTCGCATTTATTTCCGGTAACATGGCCGATTGGGGTAAGGTGTTAAGTGAACTTGAGGCTATAGTTTCAAAAAATCCATCTGCATCAAATCGATTTCGACTTTTACATGCTCAGTATGGTTATATTGGATACCTGCTGGGTGTAAACCAAACAAGCATAGCAAAGCAACTTATTGATAAAGCTGAAAAGCAGGCCAATATTTTGGCCAGCATACCTACCTACCAATCAACTGCCAAAGCCATGCAGGCAGCCCTGTTGGCTTATCGAATTTCAATAAGCCCCTACAAAGCGCCTTTTCTTGGGCCTAAAAGCGCATCGCTAATCGACGAGGCGTTGGCGTTAAACCCCACCAATTACTTTGCGCTTATCGAAAAGGGGAATGCACGGCACTACGCACCCTCAATTGTGGGAGGCAACCCAACCGAGGCGGTTGAACTTTACCGTAAAGCGATTGATCTAATTGAAAAAGAAAATCCGGAGAGTAAGCCCCAGAAATGGTGGTATATAAACACATATACCCAAATGGGACTAGCCGCACAAAAGGCCGGAAATAAAGATTTAGCTAAAAAAATCTACCTAACCATACTAGGCATGGAGCCTAACTACAAGTGGGTAAGGGAGGAACTGTTACCAAAGGTATAATGATGTATAGTATTGCAATTTCAATTTAATAAGGAATAGAATCGCTTGAATTGCTATATGTGAATTTTTAAAACCAAAGTACCATGAATCAAGAATTTCCACTTGGCTAATAAAAATGGGTTGGCAGAAATATTTTAAGAGGGATGGAGCGAATAGAATCACAAGAAACTTCTTAACAACTTTTTTCAATTGATTTGTCGAGGTAATCACGACTTATCAAAATCTTTCATTCCGAAGTTTCGGAATGATTGGATTTTGTAAGTCGATTCGTCAATTGTTTTTTCAATTAATATTTTTTTTAAGAATAACACATTAGGTATGGTTAGGCCGTTTACTTGTTAGGGCAAAATGTAAAAGTATAGTGGTATTTATAGTCTAAAGTGCTACTCTGGTAACATATTTGTTTCTTTATAATTGTTAAAATTCCAGGACAGATTGAAAATCATAGTGGAAACAGGCATTTTTTAATTATTTTTATGAAAATTCAAGCTCAATGAGTTTGTTCCAACTCGATATTTATATGACTGCGTTGTGCCTAGCAGGCACTTTTTGGTACAACTCCACTTTTACCTATAAACCGGAATTTTGTTCTCAGCAAATTACAATTACTGAAACTATTGAAAGTGATGTTATTCATATACCATTAATTAGGGCTGGAAAGTTGCTACTTATTGAAGCAAAAATTGACGACAAAATTGGAAACCTTGTATTCGATACTGGCTCGGCAGGTTTAGTGCTTAACTCTACCTATTTTCGCGATTATGTTAAAACGTTTAATTCTATTTCACAAGGAATTACTGGCTCGATTGAATCAACTCATAGTATTACCATCGATAGTATTTGCTTTGGTGATTTAATATACCGTAACGAGAGAGCTGATTTGGTTGATCTTAGTCATATTGAAAATAGCCGAGGAATAAGGGTATATGGACTTATAGGCTTTAGCCATTTACGTAACTTCGAGGTTGTTATCGATATACAAAATAGCCAACTTACTCTTTTTAGGGTTGACAAGAAGGGAAACAAAATGAATAAAAATGTTGAACACTTTTTTAAACCCGATATTGTTGAAACTATTGAGGAGTCCAATAACGTCGTATTTTTTACTGGTCTTATAGCTGGTAAACCTATTAAATTATGCTTCGATACAGGAGCAGAAATAAGTTCCATAAGCAATTCGTTACCACGAAGCATACTTAGCACAATATCGATAACTAGACGTAAAAGTCTAATTGGGGCTAGTACCGTTAGACGCGATGTGCTATTCGGTATTATAAACGATTTTAAGTTAGGCAATAAAAGTTACTATGGGATGGAGGCTATTATTACCAACCTCTCGTCGTTGGAAAGTGTTTACGATAAAAAATTTGGAGGAATTGTTGGTTACGATTTTCTGAGTAAGGGCATTGTAAGCATCAATATAAGAAAAAAGCAGATGGGTATTTGTTACTATAATGCTGAGGAGGAATGAGGATGAAACTAAAAATGATTTTGCTTTGCGCATATCTACTAGCATCGGTAGGTGCTTGGAGCCAAACCAATCCAAAAAACTCGTGCCGAATTGTAGGCGATAGGCTTGTTTTCACCTATAACTTGAACTGGACGGAGAGCCAAAAGAAAGAATTTATCGATTTATTTGATATTGATAGCGCTGTAATTACAAATATTGAAAAGGGAACAAAAGAATTTACTGTCAATGGAGTTGCATGGAAGTCAAATAAGATATCTGCTTCAGTTTTTGAATTTTCCATGCCGCTTAACGAGGGTTCTGCCATTCAGCAAACGAGGGATAACATTACACTGGAACCAAATATTAAGTACACTTTCGAGGAGGGAGTAATTTTTTCTAATTACGGAGTAAATTACTTTGATGGCGAGAGTGCATTTACTTACAAAAATGGCGTAGCTCACTTTTTCCTTCCCGATTACGACTATGCTAAGCGGGTTTACATTTCAGGTTCATTCAATGCTTGGAGCACCATTAAAACCCCAATGCAAAAAATTGAAAATGGTTGGGTTGTTAGCATTAAACTTCAACCCGGAAAGTATACTTATAAGTACATTGTTGATGGGCGATGGATGCACGACCCTAATAATAAACAGCGAGAGAAGAATGAACACGGTAGTTATAATTCCGTTGTTTACTGCTATAACCATAAATTTACTCTGAATGCTTTTCCGAATGCACAAAAAGTAATGCTTGCTGGCAGTTTCAATAACTGGAATCCTAATGAGCTGAGGCTTAAAAAGTCAGAAAATGGTTGGGAGATTTCTATGTTTCTAAGGGAAGGGACACATGCTTATAAGTACATTGTTGACAATATTTGGGTACTTGATCCAGCAAATAAAGACATTCGTCCCGATGGCAGAGGAAACATTAACTCATTTATTGGAATTGGAAACTTGTTTATTTTTAAACTTAAAGGTTATTTAAACGCAGACAGAGTGTACTTGGCAGGAAATTTCAATGCTTGGAACGACAAGGAATTGTTAATGAAAAAAACTGAAGAGGGGTGGATTTTACCATATAATTTAGCAACTGGTAACTTTGAGTACAAATTCATTGTAGATGGCAAGTGGATTACTGATCCCGATAATCCAAATACAATAGGTAGTGGCGAATATATTAACTCTATCCTGGCTATAAATCCTAATTATAAATTCAAACTAATTGGTTTTTTTGATGCGCAATCAGTATCTGTATCCGGGAGTTTTAATGGATGGAACCGCGATGGCTATAAGATGAAAAAAACATCAGAGGGTTGGGAACTATTGATTTATCTTAAACCGGGTAAACACACTTATAAATTTATTGTTGATGGCAAGTGGATACTTGATCCCGGGAATAAACTATGGGAGCAAAATGAATTTGGAACAGGAAACTCTGTGGTTTGGATAAATCCTTAAACCTCTATTGTTTATATGGTAATTATTATCAGTAAGAATTAAAAACTGTTGAGACCTGTTTGATTTATTTTAAAATTTCGTTTTAATTTTTTCAATCAGCCTCCATTTACTCATTTTGAGCAACACAATCCTTTACGAGTTGAGTATTATCCCGCAAATTCCTACTTTCGCAGTCAAAAATTATTGTATGCGAACATCTCTTTTAATCATTTTATGCGCTTTAACTGCAGTAAAGTCTATTGCACAGGACTCATTAAAGGTTAAGCCAACTGAAAGCGAGTTAAAGCAAAAGGTCTGGGCAAATATTTTTACTTCGTTCTACAGCACACTTACTGGTAGTAATAAGCCTGGCAGCGCATTTGAAATGCCCACGGCGCTTTTGGGATACTCCGCTACGCTTAACGATAGGTTCAAGGCCACATTAGTTTACGATGTAACCCGAACAACAAATAACATTTCTGTGACCGATAGCCTGGGGGAGCCATTGAATGTTCTCTATAATGAGGGAAGTCGATACACCGCTTTTCTTAAAATGGCGGAGATTAAGTATTCGCCAATATCGTTTATCGATTTGCGTGTTGGGCAACTGCTAAATACCCAGTACTTAACCACGCAGGACAGGTTTTGGGGTTACAGGTATATCTACTTCACCTTTCAGGAGGTTCATCGTTACGGTAACCCTGCCGATTTTGGGGCTCAGGTCGATTTAAAGTACCAAAGCAAGTTTCTGGCTCAACTATCAGTTACCAATGGCGATGGCCCTTTCAAACAACAGGACAGCGATTCAAAATTCCTATATTCACTCAATTTGGAGTATTACCCTGTTAAAGGTGCAATTGTTAAGGTTTATACCGATGTTTCGCCTGCGCCCCAAAGCATTTCAAATGGTTATAATAGGAGCGCCCTATCGGTTTTCGCCGGCTTTAAGGGTGACCGTTCCCGTTTTGCCGTTGAGTATAATAGTGTAAAAAACTATGGCTTTACACGGAACTCCGATTATTGGGGTTTTTCGTCTTTTTTAAGCTATACGGTTACATCAAAAGTTGATATATTAGCCCGTTATGACTACGTTAACCGTTCAGCGCCGCTAAACCTCAATGGCTCGCATTTTATACTTGCAGGGTTACACTTTTATCCAATAAAGAATCTGAGTTGCTCAGTTAACCTACGTCACTTAACTGCACCCCAAAGAACAATGCTCTACTTTAGTTTTGGAGTTAGTTTTTAGTGATTATCATTGAACATTGCTATGTTCATACCATCAAAGTACTTTAGGGTATAATTTACTGCATGGTTTAGGGCTTTATTATCGTCAAAGCCTTGTGCATAGCAGCAAGTTATTGCAGTTGAAAGTACACAACCGCTACCATGACTGTATTCGTATTTTCTGCGTTCATGCGATATTTCGATTTTCTCGTTTTCCCCAATAATATAATCTTTGAGTACAATTCCCTCAAAATGGCCACCTTTTAAAAGTACCTTACACTTATACTTTTTTGTCAACCTTTGTGCTGCCTGAAAGGCATCATCGATGCTAGTTATTTTTGTGTTTGTAAGAGCCTCAAGTTCAAACTTGTTTGGTGTAATTAAATAGGCTAAAGGGAATATTCTATCGCTTATTAAATTAAGTGCTTGGTCGGTAATTAATGGTTCACCTCCGCTCGAGATTATTACCGGGTCAACAATTATGGGCACATCCCGTTGATTGCTGAGGAAATCGGCTACAACATTTACTGCTTCAGGAGTATAGAGCATTCCGACTTTGATGGCCGCAAGGGTAAAGTTTTGGGAAATACTTTTAAGTTGATTGTTAAGTTGGTTTGCCGGAATAGGCCATATATGCTCCACGTGCTCAAATGATTGCGTTGTAATAGCTGTTATGGCAGGGTGTGCCCAAACCCCAAAATCGTGAGCAACTATACAATCCCTTGTAATACCAGCTCCATTGCTGGAGTCGTGCGCTGCAATACAACAAATATTAACCATTTTAGAATTGGGTATTTGAAGTTAGCCCAGTGATAATATCTGGGCTAACTTAGTGTTAAACAAATTAGTTAGGGGTTTCTCTGAATGTTTTCATAGCGCATAGCTCACCACACATGGTGCAGTAATCATCGGTATTGCTCTCAGACTCATTTTTTCTTTTACGAGCAAGTTCGGGTTCTAGCATGTAGTCGAACATCTTCTCCCAGTCCAGGTTAAACCTTGCCTGCGAGAGTTTTAGGTCGTTTAGTACGGCTAGTGGTAGCCCTTTAGCCACATCGGCTGAGTGTGCTGCAATGCGACTTGCAATTACACCTTGCTTAACATCATCGATGCTTGGTAGGCAGAGGTGTTCAGCAGGGGTTACATAGCATAGAAAGTTTGCTCCACAGCTGGCTGCTATTGCCCCACCTATAGCTCCTGCAATGTGGTCGTAACCAGCTGCTGCGTCGGTGGTGAGTGGACCCAAAACGTAAAGTGGTGCCCCATCGCAAATGCGTTTCATAAGCTTCATGTTCATTTCAATTTGCGTAAGCGGCATATGACCCGGTCCTTCAACCATTACCTGAACACCTTTATTCCTAGCTCTTTGCACAAGCTCGCCTTGAATGAGAAGTTCATCAATTTGCATAGGGTCATTCGCATCGGTTCCACTGCCCGGTCTAAGACCATCGCCTAGGCTTATGGTAACATCAAATTTTTTGCATACTTCAAGGATTTTATCGTAGTGTTCGTATAAAGGGTTCTCTTTACCCGTTGTTTTAATGTACCTGTAAACAAGTGAACCTCCACGACTTACGATTCCTGTAGTGCGTTCAAAAACATCGAAATATCTAATGGATTTTGTTGTAACTGCACAGTGTAGGGTCATAAAATCTACACCCATTTTTGCTTGGGTTTCAATTTCAGCAAATAGTTCATCGGGGTCAAAAACAAAATTATCGGTTTGCCCAAGTTCTCCTTTTCGGGCAACCACAGTGTAAATTGGTACGGTTCCAACCATTACCTGTGAGTGCTTTAGAATTTCAGAGAGATTTAAATATAAGTTCCCCCCAGTTGAAAGATCCATTATGGAATCGGCTCCGTATTTAGTCGCAATTTTTAGTTTTTCAAGTTCCTCTTTTAAAGAACAGTGTTTACCCGATGTCCCAATATTTGCGTTGATTTTTGTCGACAAGCCATCGCCAATTGCTCTGGCCTTGATATTTCGATTTCTGTTTTTTGGAATTACACATCTGCCTGCAGCTATTTGAGAGCAAAGCCAGTTCGGTGATACTCCATCGTGTAGCGCAGCTTGTTCCATTTCAGGGGTAATAATACCTCTATTGGCATATTGTAGTTGCGTGGTCATACTCATTAATTTTTTCAATTATCATTTTTGCACACTCGTAAAAGAATTCTGTTTGCATTAGGTGTCGGACCATGGCAATACTACCAACGCCGGTTTGCAAAACAGGATCGATGTTCTCAGGGAAAATACCACCAATGGCAATAACAGGAACGGGAGAAAAATCTACAACTTGTTTCAGTTGAGCAGTACCTACTGGGGCATCAGGTTTTGCTTTGGCATTTGTTGGATAGATGGGACCAAACCCAATGTAGTCAGGCCTTTTCTTTAGGGCCTCTTTGGCTTGCTCAATGGAGTGGGTAGATAAGCCAATTTTCATGTTTCCCACTATCTTTCGGGCTTGTTCTATAGGAATGTCATCCTGCCCCAAGTGTAAATAATCCGCATCGCAAAGGGCTGCAATATCGGGGCGGTCGTTTATCACAAGTTTTGTATTAGTCCCTCGTGTAATACTGCGAAGTTCACGGGCAATACTGAGCAATTTCCTATCGTCCAACTCCTTTTCCCTCAGTTGAAGCATCCTGATGCCAAGTTTTACGCACTGCTCTGCAATGCGTGCATATGAAAGGGTAGGGCGTGTTATGATAACATATAGCCCCAAACCCTTTTGTGGTACTTGCGAGTTAGGCATGTTCAAGAACTGAATTGGTGATTATTTCGGAGATCTTTTTGCCTGAAAGCAACATTCCGCCAAAAATTGGCCCCATTCTAAAACTACCACTTACTCCATTGGCTGCCATACCCGAAACAAATAGACCTGGAAATATCTCCTTTGTGTTTTCTGTGGTTGTTTTTTCAGCTTCGTAAACGCTCATACTACGTTCACCAATTACGCTGCCTGTAGGGGTGTTAAGTTTAATGCCATTTTTACGCTCTAAAATTCTTGCAACTTCGCAATCATGGCCGGTAGCATCGAGCACGGCCTTTGAAATAACAATAATTGGATCAACATGAAGTTTTTCCCGATGCACTGGTGCCCAGTTGATTACAACGCCGCGTACCCGTTCATCCTGAATTACTACATCTTCAACGGATATGCAGTTCATTAAGGTAGCACCTGCTTTCGATGCATGGTAAATGAGTGCCGATGTTGCTTGTAAGGAGTCAATAATGTACAAATTATCGGAGTAGTTTTTATAGTCAATTCCTAGCTCCTTTACAATTGGAAGTGCATCGTGCTGGACAACAATATCATTGAACATCATAGCTCCACCCCACATTCCACCCCCAGGTGCTAGTTTCCTCTCAAATAGCACCACGTTTTGCTTAGCCTTTGCCAGGTAATAGGCAGCAAGTAATCCGGAGGGCCCTCCTCCTACAATGGCAACATCTACATTTAGGATTTTTTTGAATTTGTGGAAGTAAGAATCAACAATTCCACTTGAAATTTGAAACTCCATAGCTTATAAGTTTTAGTTAAACATTATAAACTAGGAGATGCTACTTGGGTAAAAGCTGTAATGAGCGAACCTCAAAACTTCCCTACGCAGGTATTATCCTGTTCAGGTTGTAAGGGTATTATCTCAGCCTTACTCAGGCACCCCTAGTTTTGTATGTGCAAATGTAGAAAAAAACGGAAACCGTTGTTTGGTTTCCGTTTAAAATTTTTCAACAAAAAAGGGATTAACCTTTTTGCTTGGTTTCCACTACCTTTGCGGTGTAGCCAAGTTTCTCAATTGCTTTGGCAATTTTTTCGGGGTCGGTTTTTGTGGCATCGTACTTAATGGTTACCAACTTCTTGTCAAGGGTGGCTTCAACCTCCTTAACCCCTTTCTCAAAAACAATATCGCGTTCAATTTTTGCCTTGCACGACTGGCAGTGCATGTTAACCTCAAAGGTGACAGATTTAATTTCAACCTTTTGCGCTTGCGACGTTAATACAGCAAATCCTAGCAGTATTAATGTTAGTGTAATAATCTTTCTCATGGTATAGTAGTATTTGTGGTTACTTATTGTTTCTCAGCAGGATATCCCAACTCTTTTAGTTTTATTAAGGCCTGCTCAAGGCTTGTTTGCGTTTCATATTCAAAGGTTACGGTTTGTGAAACCAGATCGGCTTTCACGTTGGTAATCCCGTTTACCGTAGGTAGGTTTCCCAGTATGGTGTTAACACAACCCATACATTTCATGTTTTTCACTTTAAGCTTTATTGTCATCATAGTGGTTTAATTTAAGGTTTACATTATTTCCAGATGGACATTCTAAATCCGGCATAAAATTTTTGACCTGTTAAGGGGCCCCAAATTTGCGAGGCGTCAAATGTTGAACTCCACGGATTTTCCCACGATACAATAGGGTCTTTCTGGGTGAACCCTGTAAGGTTCTCAACGCCTATGTAGAAATCAAACTTACGAAACAGTTTGGTTACTTGTAC